>JANNJZ010000189.1:0-30132 GCA_031396065.1 Pyrinomonadaceae bacterium
GTACGAGAGCGAAGAAGAGGAAAAGGCAGCTTTGGAAAAGAAGCAGAATGAGCTGCAGATCACATATCAGGAGGGGTTGTTTACAGTAAGAGTGTATAAGCAGTTTCTTACTGACGTGTTGCAAGAGGTCGCTGACCAGGCCCGCATACCCTTCGCTATAATCACGGCCAACGGGTCGCAGCAAGAGATCGATCAGATCGTAACCTGGAACATGACTGGGGTTAATTTTGAGGAACTAACTAACACTTGGTTTCCTAATGGAGTTCGTTTATACTGGCGCACGGACTTGGGGAGCGACGTCTCAAAACCTCTTCGTCTTACGATTGAAGACAGGGAAGAAGACGCTCAGGCCGTGCAAAATGTCACACCTTGATACGGGAGGAAAAGTACTTTGACTACGCAAACATTCGAAATTACTAAGCGCGAGCTTAGCCTGCAAGAAGGGCAGACGACGAAGAGGCCTTTTGTTGAACCTGCGATCTCCAGTGCGGTAGATGTGCTGGAAGCCACTGCCTTTTTTCAAGGTATAGTTGGTGGCACTGACGTCGGCCCCGATATCGCGGGTTAGTTAGCTCGCAACTGGCTCACGGGCCTGCATCCTGATTCCGCGCCTGAGGTTTTTGACCCTTGGTTTCTACAATCCGACCGGCGTTGACGTTCCCTTACGCCATCGCCGGTCGTGCTTTATTTATAGAAGCTGCGGATGAGTGGGCAGCGAAGGTTGCCTCCCGCTTTTTCAGGGATTTCTATCTCGATCCGATCGACGACAATCCTACCAACAGTTTTCCTTTCACAATCCATATCTTCTCGGAGACGATGCCGCCGGCTATTCCAGAGGGGCTGAATCAATTCGACGTAGCGTTTGGGCAGTGCCGCACCGACGGCCTGCGATACTATTTGACGGTAGAGGATTCGGTCATAGCTACTGGAACAGGTGAGAGCCGCAATACCTTGAGCGTCTGGATCGGTAATACAGCTCACGCTCGCCAGTCCCTGTCCCTTGCCAATGTAATGGCGTATGCCCTTGAGTTGTCACTCAGACGATGCGGCTTGTATCAACTACACGGGGCGGGCGTGGTCACCCCTGGTCGGGCAGCTGGTGCTCTCATTCTCGGTGCATCCGGCAGTGGCAAGTCTACATTCACTGCGTTGCTTGCCTCTCGCGGATGGTTGTATTTGACAGATGATGCGCTGTTGCTCACGAAGGAGAATGCTCAGATACATGCCAAGGGTATCCGACGATTCTTTGCGGCATCGCAAACCACATTAGCGAGCTGCTCACCACAGGATTTCAGCTCCGCCATCGGGGCACCAATGCTTTCAGACCCTCTGAAGCGCCGCCTTGAGCCATTGATCGCCTTTCCTAACCAGTTTATTAGTTCCTGTGTTCCTTCCGCACTGTTTTTTTCCTCAATAACTGATCGGGAGCGTAGCGAAGTGATAGTTATGACGCGAAGCGACACCATGGCGCGGCTTATCAGGTCAAATCCCTGGGCCACTTATGATAGTTCGACCGCGCGAGGTCATTTAGAGGTCCTAAATCAGCTAGCCAATCAGTGTCGAGCTTATTATCTCAAGGCAGGCCGTGATGTTTTGAACGATCCATCCTGCGCCGAGACCTTGCTCCGACCCTTTATGGAGAGATAGCCCTGCAGATAATCCACTCTGGCAAAACTTCGAAGGGCTTGGATTTAAGAGCGTTCGGCATAACCAGCTAGTAGCATGCAAATCCGCTCCGTTAACTTGAACGGTTGGAACTAGAACGCTAGAATGAGCGTCTCAAGTTGATAAATTACAAGATCGATGGTTATGGCTATTGCGCGTTGGCCTCTCGATTCGCAGTTATTATTAGGACTTGGATTGGAATAGATGAGTAACTTACAGGTGCCTCAGAAACAGATCGTGTCTACTCTTTTCGACGACGGGGATGGTGTGCTCGTTGACCTTAACAGCAAACGCTATTACCAACTCAACGAGTCGGCAATGATAGTTTGGACCGGCTTGGAGAAGGGTCACGCCATACCGGAGATTGTTAGTGAAATCACGTTACTCTTTGAAGTATCGCCCGAGCACGCGGTAAAGAGTGTGGAAAGAATTCTCGAAGATTTCCAGTCAAAAAATTTGCTCAGGGCCGAGCCTTAGAGACTCTTTCCTCAAACTAGTTCCGTGATACCGGCAAGTATTCCGGTTTTGCTCCAGTCGCTCCTTCGCCGCCAAAGCATTTGCCCTTCCATAATTCGATCTTCTCCGGTTCATCCTTTAATCCGTCCAAGCGAAGTGGTTGGCGCAGCTTATAAATCACGAGTTCCTCTATGGCATTCTCGTCGGCGTGGGAATGGTTCCAGGAGGCGCAAATGTAACGAGCCAGGTATGGCCGCAATTGTTTCTCGCTATCATTTCCCGCCCATCGCCAGTAAGTTCGCCACCTATAGTTCTTTAATAGCGGAATATTGTTATTAGCCTGCTCGCATCTGGCCAAAACGCCGTTAACCAGGCAGATCTTCTGGCCATCACGCAGCCTTTCTTCTACCAGATACCATTCGAAAACCTTTAAGGGACTCGGAGCGAACATTCTCCATCTCTGACGAATCCGCAACATCTGCCCAATACCTCCCAGCTTTTCCGGGACCCTCAGGTGCGTTCTCTTTACGCTGCCCAGATTGTCCAACAGAACGTAGGCTAGGAAGAACGCACAAAGTAGCGACAGAATTATCGGTTGTTGGAGCTGCTGTCGACGATATCTCAACGGCTTAGCAAGCCACCCAAAAAAACTCCGGTTATTGGCAACGCGCTCGTACAAGAACTGTCCTAGTCGCTGCAAAGCCGGCCAACTCAATAACAGGGCTAGCCACCAAAATATCGGCGATTGCCTGAGGATGTAAACCAGAGCCCCAAACTTAAAGTGACGTCGATTCTGATGGTCAATAACAATCCAGGAGTTATGCAAGTGCATGTCCGCGTCGAGGTCAGAACAAGCTTGCGCTGGCCCTACAAATGTGTCTGGCCAGAGAAAAAACTTTCTTATTAGCAGCACTGCCTTTCGGCAGAAGGTGCAGTTGCCGTCATAGTAAATGCGCAATTCTGTTCGTGCAGGTGTGCGCAGTCGAAACGAGAGCTTGTCCCACCATCGGCCAGGAATGAAAGGCAGGATCGCCGCCGTACTGATCAGGGGAAAGAGACCAAGTCTCATGGTTAGTCCTAACCCTACCTGAAGAAGCAGAAAGGCTGGGAGCACCAGAGAGCGAATAGTTCGGTTGACAACCGGGGAAAAGAGCAGGAGCGCCCCGCTAATCTCCACCACGATTGTCGAAGCAGTAATTGCCTTAAGGATAGGCGTGGGCCACGATGCCATCCAGCGACCCAATGAGGTCGCATAGTCTGGCGCACTGACTACATAATAAATTGCCGTGAATTCCTGACGCCATTCTGGGCCATTCTTTAGTAACCCGGTGAAAAAATAGACCAATGGCATTTGCAAGAGAAGCGCGGCCGTACCAATAGAAACTATTCGTTTCGGTTTCACCTTCGACGAAGAGTTAAGGCCGCTGTCAACCGAGTATGTAGCACCCCATGGCACGAACATGCCCCAGAAGAGCAGCATACTCAGAACTGAATCGCCGCCATGAATAACATAGGGATTACGGGAATTGAGTGAGACGAAGAGGAGCCAGGTCAAGAAAGATACCGAACGCGTTCTATAGCCAACCAAGAGCAACAATGCCAGTATTCCACTCACTACAAAAAGCAGTGCCTGGACTTCGGTTCGACCGTTCATCAAGTGAAGTGATAGTAGCCACGAGTTAGTAAATTTTTCGTAAAGCGCCGAGCGTGGTAGCAAGCCGTTGTCAGAATAGAAAGCCGCAAGGGAAGAGGCACGCCAAATGAGATCCACCAGCACCAAGAGAGCCGCGGCGATTCTAGTCAAAGCAAGGGAGCGAAGATCGACCGAAAAGAGTTCGTCTATTTTCTGGCGGAGGACTGCAGGTACGGCACTTAGAACTGGATTGGTTGTCGGCGAGGATCGTTCTCCGGTCTTTTTCTCGGCGCCGCCGGGATCGACTTCGACGGGCTCGCCGAGTTCCCGTACCGAGGGCAGAGGAGTCGGTGTTTGGTTATCTACGCTCAATGCTATATGGGGTTTCGCATAGGAAAAGAATAGGTAACTTTGTATTCCGGCGGACTCTTTTCCAGGATTGGTTTATGACCGGCCTCCAGCCACGCGTGCCCTTCCAAGAGTCCCTCGTTCTGTTTTCGCACGCCAAAGACTATACTGGTTGGCATTCCATGAAGTGCCAGATAACGGTGAAGCACGGCCGCGCGCTTCCAACAGATAGGCTCAAAGACAAAGATATCGACTCCGAGAAGAAGATCCAGAAGTTCAGCTATTCGCTCGCTGGAATGAGACTGCTTGAGCGGGACTTTTCCGATCGTCCGCGGTGTCATCAGCTTCAAGGCGCGTGGTAACGGCTGGATTCTGATAAGGGCGGAAAGCAAAACGACCCAACTGGCCATGCGGAACACTAGCAGCGCCTCTCGCGGACTTCGCATCATGAACCGCCCGACCAATAGCACGCGAGATGCGAGGTTACGAAGTTGGTCAGTAATGGCGTTTCTCATTGTCTTATAGCGGCGTGGCAGCCACCGGCTGGTATAGATAGAGTCAGTCTAGCGGCGCTCCTTATGAGCGTCAACCGCCGTTGATCCCTTTGGTCACTTGATTTGTAGGCGACTATGAAATACGGTTTCCCGTCCGTTTTCGCTGACCGAGGAAAAAATAGGCAGGATGCCCTGACGAAAATCATGGGGCTTGAGCGGTAGTTCATTTATGTGCGGAATTGTAGGAATCGTCAACAACCACGACTCGCCGGTGGATCAAGCGCTACTCACGCGCATGTGCGATGCAATCCTCCATCGTGGTCCAGACGAGGATGGCTTTTACAGAGGCGAGAGTGTCGGGCTGGGCATGCGCCGTCTGGCGATCATTGATCTCAAGAGCGGCCGACAGCCGATTCACAATCAGGACCGCACCGCCTGGATCGTGTTCAATGGAGAGATCTACAACTATCGCGAACTCCGTGAAAAACTGGAGAAGCTCGGCCACACCTTTTATACAAACAGCGACACAGAAGCCATCATTCACGCCTACGATCAGTATGGCGCAGACTGCCCAAATCACCTCCGCGGAATGTTCGCCTTCGCGATCTGGGATGAGCGCACAAATGAACTCTTCCTAGCGCGCGATCGGGTGGGGAAAAAGCCAATCCTCTACGCACACGTTAATGGCAGTTTGATTTTTGGTTCCGAGTTCAGTGCTCTGTTGCTGCACCCCGCCATTGCCAGAGACATCGACACCGATGCAATACACCACTATCTCTCGTTTATGTGCGTTCCTGCTCCGCTCACAGCCTATCGAGCGATCAGGAAGCTGGAACCCGGCCACAGTTTGCGCTGGAGGAAAGGCGAGATAAAGATTGAGCGTTACTGGCAGGTTGATTTCTCGAAGAAAATCGACATTAGCGAAGAGGAAGCTGGCGAGCGTACGGTTGAGCTTCTGCGCGATGCGGTAAAGGTGCGCTTGATGTCAGAGGTCCCGTTGGGAGCGTTTCTCTCAGGGGGGATCGATTCAAGCGCGGTAGTTGCGCTGATGAGCCAGGAATCAAGCGCGCCGGTTAAGACATTTTCGATAGGATTTGATGAGCAAGATTTCAGCGAGTTGCATCACGCGCGTCGCGTCGCCGAACACGTAGGAGCCGACCATCACGAGTTCATCGTTCGTCCGGACGCTTTGGAGGTCCTACCTTTGCTGGTGGACCACTATGGCGAACCGTACGCAGATTCGTCTGCAATCCCGACCTACTATGTGGCCCGGGAAACTCGCAGACATGTAACGGTGGCTCTGAACGGGGACGGCGGCGATGAGTCGTTTGCCGGCTATGAGCGTTATGCAGCGATGCAAATGGCCGAAAAGTATCACCGGATACCAGCGGTGCTTCGAGACTCGCTAGTGCAGCGGGCAGTCGGGTTAATCCCGTCTTCAGAAACAAAGCGAAGCCGGGTCAGAGACGTGAAACGCTTTCTTCAAGCTGCGTCTTTGCCGAAAGTAGAGCGTTATCTCCGCTGGGTGAGCGTGTTTGATACTGCGGAGAAAGAGAGTCTTTACTCTGCCAACTTTCTGCAGGAAACACGAAGCATCCGCGCAGCCGACATTCTGGCTCCGTGGTTTGCGCGAGCCAACGGCGCCGGCATTGTTGACGCCGCACTTCTGGCCGATATCAACACTTATTTGCCTAATGATTTGCTGGTAAAAGTGGACATCGCCACCATGGCGGTTTCGCTCGAGGCTCGCTCCCCTTTCCTGGATCATCACCTAATTGAGTTTGCAGCCAGCCTGCCGGAAAGACTCAAGTTGCGTGGGCTCACGACGAAATACTTGTTGAAGCGCATGCTGAAAAAATTGTTGCCGTCAGAAAACCTGCAGCGCCGAAAAATGGGATTCGGCGTCCCGATTGGTCATTGGTTTCGCGGAAAACTTCAGCCATTCCTGCGCGAAACGATTCTTTCCGAAAAGGCATTGAAACGGGGGCTTTTTAGACCCGAAGCAGTAACTCAGTTGGTCGACCTTCACACGCGAGGCGAGCGAGATTATTCTCATCAGCTTTGGACGCTATTGATGCTGGAGTTGTGGTTCGAGAGATTCATTGATTGATTGGTTCCTGGTCGGACCTCAGGAAAGAAGTCTATGCTCACACTAACAAGATCAGGAATGGTGTTCTCTGGTTCAGACGCGGACATTGAGTTGGCCCGTGCCGACTTTGAACAGCACGACTGGATTCGCTTGCCCGGTCTGTTGGACCGCGAGTTGTGGAGTATGCTCCAGGAGCAACTCGCGTCCAGTGACCTGGGAAAGTCGGGAACCATCTATCAAGACCTTAATGTTAGTGATAGTGCTCTCTTGCTACTCCTAAACAATGCGCAGCTTTTCAAGGTTATTGAAACGATAACCGGGTGCGGTCACATCGGCTGTTTTCGTGGTCGTACCTATCGGATTGTGCCCGGGGCCAATCCTCATGACGAAATCAACAACTATCGCGAAATACTTACCGGGTGGCATACAGATCTGAACGGGACGCGCCGGATCGCACTCTCAATCAACCTGAACACTGAGCCTTACCAGGGCGGAGTGTTCAGACTGCGGGAGACCGAGACGAGACGAATGCTCTGCGAATTGACAAATTCCGTGTTTGGCAACGCGATACTTTTCCGAATCGATGAGCGGTTAGAACACCACGTTTCCGAGGTTGAGGGAACAGTAACCAAAACAGCCTTTTCGGGTTGGTTCGAATCTGAACCCGACTTCCGGACATTACTTGCTGAGGGGATCGCACGTTCCCTCCGGAGAACGGTGTGACTGGCCTCGAAGGCGTCTTTGCTTGACTAGCTCCCAGTAACGAAACGAAACCTATGCTTCAAGTAACCAGATCGGGAATAGTCTTCTCAGGTTCAGAGTCAGACATTGCGCGAGCGCACGCTGACTTTGAGCAGCAGAATTGGTTTCGTTTGCCGGCTATTTTGGATCGGGAGATGTGGGAGACGACCCAAGAGCAACTCGAGGCCAGTAATTTCGAAGAAAAGACCAGCCGGCTGTACCGCGAACTTAACGTCAGCAACAGTGCCCTTCCATTTGCGCTCCTGTTACTGTTAAATAATGCGCAACTCTTCAAGATCGTTGAACAGATAACAGGCTGTGGTCACATTGGATGTTTTCGAGGACGTATCTATCGAAATCTGCCTGGTGCTAATCATCATGTAGCTTGGCACACCGACTTGAACGAGACCCGACTCGTAGCGCTCACTATTAACCTGAACACGGAGCCTTACCAGGGGGGAATGCTAACTATCCGTGAAGCAAAAACCAAACGAATCCTCAGCGAAGTGACGAATTCGGAGTTTGGCGATGCCATTCTTTTTCGCATAGACGAGCGGTTGGAACATCGTGTCTCTGATGTTGAGGGAAAGGTGGCTAAAACCGCACTTGCAGGTTGGTTCGAATCAAAACCCGACTATCGTACGTTACTAGTTGAAGGAATCGCGCGTTCGCTTGGAAAGACGGTGTCTTCGTCTTAAAGACTTTGTTCGACAATTCTGACTCGCTTCGCGGCTGTTCCAAAGGACAAACCAGTGGACAACCGCTGACTGGAGGATTCAAGTGAAAGGTGTTGTGCTCGCTGGAGGCTTAGGTACGCGACTGCGTCCGCTAACTGCTGTAACAAACAAACATCTTCTTCCTGTTTATGACCAGCCGATGATCTATTACCCGATTCAGACGCTGGTTAATGCCGGGATTACAGATATCATGGTCGTTACTGGAGGCAGTTCAGCGGGCGATTTTCTCAAGCTGTTGGGGAACGGAAAAGCGTTTGGCCTCAAACATATTAACTATACTTATCAGGAAGGCGAAGGCGGCATTGCGGAGGCCCTCTCGCTGGTGGAACATTTTGGTGCAGGTGATCCGGTCTGCGTAGTTTTGGGCGACAATATCATCGAAGGTAACATTGCGGCCGCGGTGCGGGCCTATCGACATCAGGGGAAGGGAGCCAAGATCATCTTAAAGAAGGTTCCCGATCCGCACCGCTTCGGCGTCCCGGAACTTGAGGGTAAACGCGTGTTGCGAATTGAAGAGAAGCCCGAATCTCCGAAGTCTGATTATGCTGTTATTGGCATCTACATGTACGACGGTGAAGTCTATGACATCATTCGCACGCTCAAACCCTCAGGTCGCGGTGAGCTGGAAATTACGGACGTGAATAACGCTTACATCGAAAGAGACGAAATGACCTGGGAGGAGTTGGATGGCTGGTGGACTGACGCCGGAACCTTCGAGAGCCTTCTGCACGCTTCGAATCTAGTTGCCGAAACGGGTGCCAACAAAATGGAGTTGAAACGTGCAATCGAGGTCGGTGCCAATGTCTGAAAACTTCAAGATTGGTGACATTAAAGGGGTCGAGATTCGCGACCTGCGCAAGTTCATGGATTCGCGTGGTTGGCTGTCCGAGCTCTTTCGCCATGACGATCTTGATCCAGACTTCCATCCGGTGATGGCCTACACGTCCTCGACGAATCCAGGTGTCACCCGCGGACCTCATGAGCATGTGGACCAGGCCGATTTGTTTTGTTTCATTGGCCCATCAAACTTCAAGCTTCGGCTTTGGGATAACCGCCCGGATTCGGAGACTTTTAATAATGTCGTTACGGTTGTTGTGGGTGAGGACAATCCGAAATCTGTGTTAATTCCGCATGGTGTTGTGCATGCGTACCAGAACGTCGGCGATGTTGATGGGATAGTCTTCAATTGTCCAAACCGTCTCTATATGGGCGTCGGAAAGAAAGAGCCGATAGACGAAATACGCCACGAAGATGACCCGCAGACGATTTATAGAATGGAAGACGCTTGAAGGTTGTTCGCGTTATTGCCCGGCTTAATGTTGGTGGGCCAGCGCGTCACGTCGCGTGGTTGACCGCGGCGACGCAGAGAGCCGGGATTGAATCGCTCCTGGTGGCCGGCATAGTGCCACCTGGCGAGGACGATATGACCTACTTCGTGAGGGAGCAGGGCGTGTCACCCATCATCATTCCGGAGATGAGTCGAGAGATCTCTCCCAAGGATGTCGTCACTGTCTGGAAGCTGTTTCGCCTGTTTTTACGCGAGCGACCCGATATTGTACATACTCACACTGCGAAAGCGGGGACAGTGGGGAGAATCAGCGGTTGGCTCTATCGTTGGCTGACGCCGTCGGCGTTGTGGGGCCGTCCGCGTCCGTGCTTTTTTGTCCACACCTACCATGGCCACATCTTTCATAGTTACTACGGACGGCTTAAGACTAGACTGTTCCTCACCATAGAGAAAATTCTGGCGCACATGACCGATCGCGTGGTTGTCATAAGTGGACGGCAGTATCGTGAGATACATCAGGAGTTTGGCGTCGGTCGCAAAGGACAATTCGCGGTAATTCGAGAAGGCCAATTTGCGATCATCCCACTTGGATTGGACACGAGCGTTTTTGCTCATTGGGAAGAAAGACGCTATGCCGCGCGAAAGGAATTAGGCATAGGTGAAACAGATCTGGTAGTTGGCATAATCGGTCGTTTGACGCACATCAAGAACCATGCACTTTTTCTGGACGTTGCGGCGCGGTGTAAGCAGTTGTTTGGCCCAGGTCAAATGGTCAACGATCCCCAGCAACGTGTACGGTTCGTTATTGTTGGAGATGGGGATCTCAGGCGCCAACTTGAGACCCAGGCCATCTCTCTCGGCGTTCAGGATGATGTTACCTTTATGGGAATGCGCGATGATCCAGAGACCTTTTACTCAGCCATGGACGTGGTAGCGCTTACCTCTCTTAATGAAGGCACGCCGTTGACGCTTATTGAAGGTATGGCGAATTCGCGTCCTATCATTTCCACGGCTGTGGGAGGGGTCCTGGATCTGTTGGGCAGCCGTGATTTGGAGTGGGCGGCTTCTGCTGATGTAGCGCAAGGGGAGTCAGGGTATGTTGTTTGTGAGCGAGGTGTCTGCGTAGGCTCGAACGACACCGACAGCTTTTCTAAGGGATTGAAGTTCCTCCTCGAAAGAGAGGAGCTTCGTCGAGAAATGGGTGAGCGCGGTCGCGAGTTTGTCGAAAAAAGCTATTCCAAAGAGCGACTAGTTGCAGACGTATTGGCACTATATCAAGGTCTGGCAGGTCAGGCCTCTGATTTTTCGACCAAGCGCACGCCCGACACTCATGCAGCTTGACCGACGCGTTTTACTGCGCGCAAGAGCGGTTCAAGCACTCCTGCGATACACTTGCATAGTCATCGAGGAAGCGTTGCGACTCCGCCAAACCGCAGCGTGGGGCGGGAGGCTTTGAATCATTGTGAGATTGGCGATTATTATGTGCCAGCGGGAACGCAGCTCCAGATGTCACAATGGGTGGTCCAACGCGATGCCAGGCATTTTGATCGTGGCGGTTCCAGAGTTCTATGGGACAAGATTTTGGCATGATGGTAGCAACGCTTGTCACGGCGATGATTGTACGCAGGTTCCGGATCGGGTTAGTAACCTAGCAATTGGTCGAACCTCAGCCGGTTGTTTTATTGCGCCCTAAGACGCGGATAACGGTTCGCCTGGTACAGCATTAATTTGATTCAAAACTCTTAGCCGGCGTTGACGGAAATAATAATAATTCTTAAGGAGACTTACATTTGCGTGTACTCATAACTGGTGGTGCTGGCTTTATCGGGTCTCATCTGGCCGATGCATATTTGGAGCGTGGGGATGAAGTCCTGGTGATAGATGACCTGTCGACCGGGACTATCGAGAATATTCGACACCTGAAGAATAATCCGCGATTCCATTACACGATAGATTCCGTTCACAACCAGCCGGTGACTGCCGAGTTGGTCGATCAGTGTGATGTGGTAGTCCATCTGGCGGCGGCGGTGGGTGTGAAGCTGATTGTTGAAAGCCCGGTGCGCACCATTGAGACTAACGTTCGTGGGACGGAAGTGGTGTTGGCCTTAGCAAACAAGAAACAGAAGAGGGTGATGATAGCGTCCACTTCTGAAGTGTACGGTCTGAGCGCGGATGTGCCCTTCCGCGAAGATGGCAATCTGGTGATGGGCGCTACGACAAAAGGCCGGTGGAGCTACGCGTGCTCCAAAGCAATTGATGAGTTTCTGGCTTTGGCTTACTGGCGCGAGAAGAAACTGCCAACTACGATCGTGCGGCTTTTTAATACTGTCGGACCGCGACAGACCGGTCGTTACGGAATGGTCATCCCCACCTTTGTGAGGCAGGCCCTCGCCGGTCGTCCGATCACGGTTTATG
The DNA here is from genome assembly GCA_031396065.1 of Pyrinomonadaceae bacterium. Taxonomy (GTDB): domain Bacteria; phylum Acidobacteriota; class Blastocatellia; order Pyrinomonadales; family Pyrinomonadaceae; genus PSRF01. The sequence continues at coordinate 11,867 of JANNJZ010000189.1, forward strand.
GCAACGGCAAACAGACCCGCTGCTTTGGATATGTCGGTGACGTGGTTGGCGCCTTGATCAAGCTAATGGATCGCTCCGATTCCGTAGGCCAGGTCTACAACATTGGTTCGAATGAGGAGATCTCGATTCTACAGCTCGCTGAAAAGGTCAAGGAGTTAACGAAATCCGATTCTGAGATAGTCCTCGTGCCTTATGATGAAGCATACGAAGAAGGATTTGAGGACATGCCGAGGCGCGTTCCAGACACTACGAAAATCAATCAGCTGGTAGGCTTTCGCCCGGAGATGACCCTGGAAGGCATACTCCAGAGCGTCATTGCTTTTCATAGTGGCCGTCCGGCTTCCTATGATGATTAGAACGCCCGTTCGCTTCCAGACTTGATTTGGACTCTGCCATGGATTAGCTTTCTGCTTACACAGCCCAAGTCGATAGTTCCAATCTCGTTTCGGTATGCAGTTTAGATCCCTTAGCGTTGTGGCTCTGGCCGCGTCAGCAATACTGGCGCTTGCGTTGACCCCGTTAGTTCGAGCCTTTGCCCGGCGTATCGGCATGATCGCGAAGCCAAAGAGCGATCGGTGGCACAAAAAGCCAACCGCTATGCTGGGCGGAGTTGCGATCTGGCTATCAGTCGTTATCGGCTATTTTGTGTTTATCCTGTCCAGTCCCTATGGCTGGGTGATCCTCAGCGCCAGTACTTTTCTTTTCCTGGTGGGACTGGCTGACGATCTGCTAAACACCAAGCCGTACCAAAAATTGATCGGGCAAGTAATGGGTTCGGCCTTTGTAATCTATTATGGTCTCAGCCTGCCCTGGACCAGATCGTCTCCGATTAATGTCGCCTTAACCATCTTTTGGCTGATTGGGATTACCAATGCTGTGAATCTGCTCGACAATATGGACGGTCTGGCGCCGGGAATCGCAGCGATTGCCTCTTCTTTTCTGGCAATCAGTTTTATCAGCACTGGCCATACCACCGAAGCATTGATGCTCATGATCTTCGCCGGCGCCCTTTTAGGATTCCTCGTCTTCAACTCGAATCCGGCATCGATATTCATGGGTGATTCTGGCTCGATGTTTGTGGGGTTTTTCCTGGCGAGCTCGGCCTTAGTGAATCTAACCGGGGGTCGGTCCAGAAGCCTGGCACCCGTTTTAGCGGTGCCTGTCCTGATTCTTTTCATTCCGATTTTCGATACAACTTTCGTAACCATCTTAAGGAAGGTGTCAGGGCGGGCCGCCTCTCAGGGTGGACGTGACCACACTTCGCATCGGCTTGTCGCGCTTGGCTTGTCGGAGCGACGAGCAGTCTGGATGCTTTATGGTTTTGCGGCGCTGGCAGGTATTCTGGGCCTTTTGGTTCAACGCATGAAGCTGGATGTGAGTTTGGCAGCCATTGCCGGCTTCACAGTTTTGTTGACTTTACTAGGCGTATATTTGGCCGGCGTAAAGGTTTACGACGAAACAGAGGAAGCCTTAGCACTTAAGGACCAATCTTTGTCCGCTTTCCTAATCGACCTTTCTTATAAGCGGCGCATTTTCGAAGTTCTACTGGATCTCATTCTGATCCTGTTGTCGTATTGGTCCGCGTACGCGTTAAAGTTTGGGGCATTCTCAGGGAATAGCGCCTGGCATCTTTTCTTGCGCACCTTGCCGGTCGTCGTCTTCGTCAAGATGGCGGCCTTTCTCGCGATGGGCGTTTACCGCGGCATCTGGCGCTACACGGGCCTTGATAACCTTGTCGTTTTTGCCAAGGCTGTGGCGCTTAGTTCGGTTCTGAGTGTGTTAGTGATTCTCTTTGCGTTTCGATTTGAAGGATTCTCGAGGACGATCTTCATTATTGATGCGTTACTGATGTTCATGTTTCTCGCCGCCAGCCGGATGGCGTTTCGGCTGTTTCGGCAAGTATTGCCAATCTCAGGAAACGGCGAAGGTCGGCGAGTATTGATTTACGGGGCAGGGGATGCAGGCGAACTGGTGCTTAGAGAGCTAATGAACAACCGCAAACTGAAGTATTCGCCCGTCGGCTTTTTAGACGACGATCCGGCTAAGAACGGTAAAGTTATCCACGGGCTCAAGGTGTACGCGAGCAACGGCGATCTGAATGCTGTGTGTCGGCAACACGACGTCAATGAGCTGCTAATTTCGATTAGCAGAATGCCGGAAGAACGTTTGCAGGAGATCATCGGGTTTTGTCGTAGCCATGACATCTCGGTCAAACGAATGAGAATTGACATTGAAGACCTATCGTAGCCCTCGTTGTGAAGAAGCAATTCAGAGGTTTGCCAAAGACTAACTATGGCTGAGCAGGTATTTCAACTGAAAGCGACTCCGGTGGCGAAGCTAACCATGACGGTCATAGTGTTGCTTGCGCTGGCTGTCTCCTGGTTTGTGGTTCGTTGGTATCTGGGCAATACAATTGCGGAATATCTAGTTCCTGATCCGAGCCAATTGGAAACCGGACGGATGGCCGTATCGTGGGCTCCTAACGATCCATTGCCTCATTGGAGGTTGGGCAAACTTCTACAGAACAACTTTCCTTCTGACCAAATTCCTCTTGCGGTAGCTGAGTATGAGAAGGCAGTTAGTCTGTCTCCGAACGACTATAGATTCTGGATGGACCTGGGTGCGGCATTGGAGCAGGCAGGTGATTCCGATAGAGCAGAAAAAGTACTGCGACAGGCAGTCAAGCTGGCTCCCTCTTATTCCTATCCGAGTTGGCACTTGGGTAATTTACTCCTTCGTGAAGGACGTTACCCGGAGGCATTTGCCGAGTTGCAGCGTGCCAGTGAAGCCAACGATGAATTACGACCACAGCTTTTCAACCTTGCGTGGCAGGTGAACAAGGATGATTTCGAGGCCCTCCTGGACTCGATTGGAGAAGGGCCGGAAACGCGAGCTCAGTTCGCGCAATACTTATTTGCACGCGGAAGATTCGATGAAGGTTTGAGAGTGTGGAACACTCTGAGTGAGCCGGAAAAGAGACTGAACGATGCGGCCGGCCGCTCGATGATTGATAATCTTATCGCAGCGAAGCGTTATCGTCAGGCAGTCGAGATTTGGAACAGCGTCGGACTGATGGCCAATCGCGCCGAGCCGGGAAACATCATTGACGGTGGCTTTGAACAAAGCGCAGCACAGGGCTCTGGGGGAATCTTTGGCTGGCAGTACCAGTCCGTCTCCCAAGCGCAGGCAGGAATCGATTCAAACCTGGCCCGGACGGGAGACAACAGCTTTAGGATCATTTTCCAAGTCCGTTCACGACTTGAGGCTATCAACGTCTCTCAGCTCATTCCAGTGCTGCCCGATACACAATACGGTTTTGAATTCTATCTAAAGACCGACAAACTGGTGAGTGCGGCCACGCCAAATGTCGTAATCATCGATGCCACCGACGAGACCACCCTTGCGTCCTCAGAGCCCGCCCCGAACGGAAATAACGATTGGCAGCGGGTTTCTTTGTCGTTTAAGACAGGCGCAAAATGCGAAGCGGTAAGACTGAAGATTAATCCGACAGCATGTCCTGACAGCTCAGTTTGCCCGATCTTTGGTACTGTTTGGTATGACGACTTCGACCTCAAGCCCCGAAAGTAGCGCCCTCCTCTCTCAGGAAGCTGCAGCTGACTTGGTCCAGCCTGCCGCAACGCTGGGAATTAGGCACACGCTTGCGAGCAGGTTCGCATTCCTTCTTCTATGCGTGGTCATCATTCTTTCGGCACTTGCCTACGGTACAGTTCACTATTGGGCGTTAGCTGTTTTTTTCCTGGGTGCCGTGGTGATGCTGATTCTCTGGTTGGCTGACGGCTGGTCTCTCGGAACACTCCGTATCAGCCGAAATGTTTTGCAGTGGCCACTCCTGGGAATGTTTTTGCTCGGCCTGGTCCAACTGCTTCCCCTCAGAAACGCCGATAACCTTGGCATTTCTTCGGTCCCATTTGTTAAGAGTTTGTCATTGGATCCGTATGCCACTCGACTCGTTCTCGTTCAGGTAGCGGCATTGCTCATTTATTTCGCCGCCAGTCTTGTTATCGTGGATACTCCGCATCGATTAAGGTTGCTGGTCAGGACGATCACGATATTTGGCTTTCTCCTGGCAGTCTTTGCCCTTACTCAATCATTTACCACCAGCAAGGTTTATTGGATTCGAGAGCTCCCTCAAAGCCAACCATTTGGGCCTTTCATTAATCGCCATCACTTTGCGGGCTACATGGAACTAGCCCTGGCTTTGCCGCTGGGATTGCTCGTCTCAGGGTCATTGGAGAAGGAAAAAAGGTTCATTTACCTCTTCGCAGTAGGCATGATGAGTATCGCGTTAATCATGACAAACTCGCGAGGTGGCCTGATCAGCCTGATAGCTGAGATAGTTTTTCTGGTCGCGATTGCTGGATTTCGACGACGTGCAATTCGGAGGTCGGCCGAAAAAAAATCGAGCATCAAGACCACGGTAACAAGAGCTGTGCTGGCATTGTCCCTGGTTGTTGTGGTTTTAGGAGGCGTTACCCTGTTGGGAGGCGAGAGCGGATTAACCCGGCTTCTCGGATCGCTTAATACAGACGACCCTACAACCGGACGAACACATTTTTGGGCCGTCACCATAGACATCATAAAGACGCACCCCATATTGGGTATTGGTTTGGGGGCGTTCAGCGTGGTTTATACTGGGTACGATTCTCGCAATGGCCTGTTTCGGTTAGAACAAGCCCACAACGATTACTTGCAGGTCCTGTCCGACGGCGGCATCGTAGGAGTCGCGCTGGGACTGTTTTTTGTCATGAGTCTGTTTAGAATGGGATTTTCGCGAAGAGAGTCCCATGATGACTTCAGACGCGGAGTAGCCACCGGAGCGCTGGCGGGATGTTTTGCCGTGCTGGTACATAGCTTTTTCGATTTCACATTGCACACTACTTCAAACGCGCTGCTCTTCCTGATTCTGGCCGCTTTGGCAACGATGAACGGGCACGTCGAGGAGACGCCAACCCCGCCGAAAAGACGCTGGCGAAGAGAATCGGGAGACGGCAGCGTGGTGGAGTAGCCTGATCAGGGCAAAGTGAGTGGAACGTTCGGCGGCTGTAGTAACATCGGATTCACAAGACTGGCCGTCGTTGACTTACGGTTAATAGTATCTACCAGGGAGGCCTCAAACAATTGGCTTTAGCAGCTTCTGCCAAAACTGATAACAGCACGAATGATTCGGCCGAAAAACCGACGTCTGTACCAGGGCTTTGTCTCCAAGCGGTCTTAAAGTATGCGAAACTAGATGCCCTGAACCATAAGGTTGGTAGCGAATGGGTCAACATTTCTGCGGAGTCATTTGTAACGCGAGTGCGAAATCTCGCCCTGGGGCTGGCCGAGTTGGGAATAAAACCCGGGGATCGAATAGCGCTATTATCAGAAAACAGACCCGAATGGTCAATTTCAGATCTGGCGATTCTCAGCCTTGGTGCCATTAACGTTCCTATCTACACAACTCAGGCGGTGGATCAAATTCGCTTTATCCTCGCTGACTCGGGAACTCGAGCGATTTTCATTTCAAACCGGAAGCTTTTTAGCCATGCGGCAAAGGCGCTCGAAGGTTTGGCTTTTCTTGAGAAGATCATTTTCTTTGATGAACATACGACCCCTGATATTGAGCGATCGACAACGCTTGAGGTGTTGGAAAAGGTTGGGCAGCAGCGGGCACATGATAAACCTTCATTGCTCGAAGCTTATCTCAATGCAATTAAGCCCGATGATCTGGCAACAATAATCTACACGTCGGGAACCACCGGTGAACCCAAGGGCGTTATGCTGACACACGCGAATTTCATGTCTAATGTTCTCGCGACAACAGCCGGCCTTCCCATATCCTCGAGTGACATCGCCTTGTCTGTGCTTCCCCTGTCACACATTTTCGAGAGAACAGGTTTCTACATCTTTTGTTACAACGGCGTCTCAGTCTATTACACAGCCTCATTTGATCAAGTCGGTGAGAATCTTCGTGAGGTTAAACCTACTATTATGACTGCGGTTCCGCGATTGTTCGAAAAGGTTTATCACCGGATAGTAAAGAAAGGGTTTTCCCAAAAAGGTTGGAAACGCCGAGTTTTTGTTCGTTCGTTGGATGTTGGTCATCGCTACGCCGAGCTGAAGGATAGAGGCCGATTCGTGAGCCCAGCCCTCGCAATTCAACAAAAAGTGGCAGACCGTTTGGTATTTTCGAAGTGGCGTGAAGGTGTCGGAGGGCGCTTAAGGTATTTCGTATCGGGCGGGGCGCCGCTCTCGCCAGCGCTCTCCTATGCTTTTCTGGCTGCGGGAATTCCCATTTTGCAAGGATACGGTGCGACCGAGACTTGCATTGTCTCGGCTAATCGCCCGGAGAACAATCAGGTGGGCTCTGTAGGTTTGCCGTTTGAAGGAATTGAAGTTGCTATTGCTGAGGACGGTGAAATACTAGTCCGAGGTCCAAATGTTATGCGAGGCTATTACGGCCACCCTGAAGAGACGGCCTCCGTCTTAAGTGGGAAATGGTTTGCCACTGGGGATGTCGGACATGTAGATAAACAAGGCCGCCTCTACATCACGGATCGAAAGAAAGATCTATTCAAACTCTCGAATGGCAAATATGTAGCACCCCAACAGCTTGAGAGTCTCCTCAAGCAGAGCGAGTTTGTGAGTCAGGTAGTAGTGGTCGGTGCCGGCCGCAAACAACCTGCTGCCCTTGTGGTTCCCGAATGGGAAGCGGTGAGGCAGGCTCTCTCCTCGGCGGGCGAAACGTTTCCTGCAGGTCGGGCAGAACTCGCCAAACTTTCCGCCGCAATAAAGTTAGTGCAGAAAGACGTTGCGCTGCTCACTCGAGAGCTGGCTGATTATGAGAGGATCCGGCGGGTTGCTTTGCTGTCAGAGGAATTTACGATTGATAAGGGGGAGCTAACGCCGACGCTCAAGGTGAAGAGGCGCATCATTGATCAGAAGTTTCGCGACTTGATAGAGGAGCTTTACGCTTGACGAGAGACGGAAAGAAACAGCAGAGAACAGAATTAGTTCATGACTTCAAACCTACGTTAATAGAGCCATCAACCAGCGAAAGCTTGTTGGATTTGGTGGAATCTTTACTAACTGCCTTGCCTGACCTTTCTCGTCCCAGAATAGACTCTGCTAAAACTCTCAGATTCATCGGTACGTCTGGAGCCCGACACTCACCCTTAAGAGGTAATGTATGGAACGCGAGGAGAGGAATCTCGCAATAGCAAAAGTCACAGCTTGCTAGATGATGCTTTACCAGGAAGTTAACTTCCGGCGCAAGTGAGTGAGATTGAAAAGAAAGTAAGAGGTTTGAAGAAGGGCAAGCTAGTTTCTTGCTAAACGACTTTGCGGTTGAAGTTTTCATCTATTTGCCCCTAGTTCTTTTCACCGATTACTAGGCTTTTGGTTCAGATTAGTAAAGAGAAATTCGCGCTGAGAGATTGAAGAAGCAAGGGGCAAATTTGCCTGTCAACCTCGTCTCATGGAAACCCGCATAGTCATCCGCTTGTTCAACAACTTAATAGACTTAATTGAGCGTTCGTTCCATAACTTTCTTTCCGACCTCGGACCTTTTGTGGTTTGGAATCAATAACTTGAGGGAAGTGTAAAAACATGTTGCTCAATTATGGGATTGTTGTTTAGATGCTTTCCGCTAAGTCAGAGGGCGCCTGCTCTTTGACGTTTGTTCCAGGGTAGCCCACCCAGTTTCCGCAGGATCACTCGGGCAAATTCAAATTGACTATTACGCTTTAGCAATCTCGGGCCAGCCCACGAGTTTCTCAAAAACCTCTGGGCCAGCCTCACTAGAGGTCGTGGTGTCCCATTCGAACTAGTCCGAGACAGGTCTAACGAGCCCTAATCCACACACCGGTGTGGTGGCGCTATCTTTGAAATCTCCCGCCAAACATCAGCCCCCATAAACTCCGTCATCCAAAGAAAAACACCAGTGAAATCCTTAAGTCAAGAACTCGAAAAACAAGGTGCGCTGAAGAACGTCGGCCAGGAACCGCAGACCGCCCGCGCGAAACGCTCAGCGGAGCGCATTGCCAAGAGTGGCAAGTGGGTTGAGAGCCTTCGTTGCTCAGATGTCAATCGCCTCTGGTCGGAATTGCATCGCATTGTCTCACATCATCCTTTGGTGAGGGCCTCCCGAAGCGCTGGACTCTTGGTAGAGGAAGGGGCAACCACTGCTTATACCGACTTAACACAAGAACTTTTCGTTCAGCTGCTGAGTAAGAATCGCTTTGAACACTATCTCGAGTCGGAAATGACTGACTACGAGATCGAGTGTGAAATCGGCCAAATAGAACTTACCAACCTTCTCACAGCTGAACTGCGGAAACGACATCCCGAAAGTTATCGGCTGGCGCGCCGTATCTCTACGCTGATTCAGTCGAGCTCGAACTTTCGTCGGTTCGATTCGAGTGGAATAGGAGACGAGCCGCATCGCAGGCTGGCCGACAGAGTGTATGGCCTCAGTGAATGGATCGATGGAAAGCGCCGTCGCGATTCACACGATGTGGAGCAACGCGTTCACATGATTCCGGTTCGTGCACGCGATACCCGAATGGTTGGCTGTACAGGAGACTCGCAAGTTGTGATCAGTAACTCAGACTTGGAGGATCTCATTGTCTCGGTTCTGGACGCGGTGGACTCACCCGTTGATGTGAGAGCACTCCGAGGTCTGGTCATGTCACGCCTTCCGGTAATGGACATCTATCTCGTACCTCTCGACGGAGATGATAGCGATTCGGAAGGTAATCATTTTCAACCGGTCGATAAGGGTGAAAACCCTGAACAAGGGTTATTGCGCCGGGAGTCAGAAGATGAAGCAGCGGGTTTTGTGGACTACTTTCTTGCCAACCTTCATGAAACGGTCCGCGGAAAGCTCAAACAGTACAACCGAATACTTGGAGTTTTGTGGCATTGCTACCTGAGCCCGACGCAATCGACTCAGCTTGAGGTTGCTGCCGTTCTGGGGGTTTCTGACTCCTTGGTGTCTGACTACCGAAGGAGAATCGAACAGGAATTACGTGCGCTTTCGTTTTCAGAGGTAGAGGAGGCGAGGAGATTCGAAGGGGCATTACGCGATCGCGTTAGGGAGCTTGTTTTAGCCGGCGACCAAAACGAGGTGGCAGTTTAGAAGGAGGCAAGTCTTAACGTCTAACGCGCCAAACGCGCGTTTTCTAGGTTAGTAATGTAGTCAGTTCCCTGTTCTTTTTCACACGACAAAGGCTAACCCATAGCGATGTGGGCCCGCAAAAAGCGGAATCTCCTAAGGGAGATTGCCCGCCTGCCGAAGTGAGGTTTGATATGAGAAACAAACTTCGGCGTGGGCGTCCAGCAAATCAGGAGGCGCACCGAAAAAAAGGGAGATCGGAGGCGCACCCAATGTCTACAAAGGGCAAAGATACTACTCTGCCGCCGGGGCCAAACACATCCGACCCGCTCAAGGCGGCTCTGCGTGATGAGATGATTATCAACGAGATAAACAAGAATTTTGCTCAGAACCTCGTTGTCACCACTGAAGACAAGATTCGCATTTTTGTCTATACGAACTACCCGGACCGATGGACAGATCCATTCTGGTTCCTTGGTGTTTTCTTAACGTTCTTGATGCCTCTGATGACTGCCGATTTCCGTAGCTTCCCGTTGATCAAGGCTGATACGTTGAAGCATATCTGCTTCGGTTGCGCAATCGTCTCGGCAGGGCTTCTGGCTCGATCAATGTTTCTTGCCTGGAAACGCCCTTCACATGAGGACCTAGTGGAACAAATCAAAAGTGGCACCCTTGCTGGAAACGCCATTAAGACGAATCTCTTCGAAGACTGTGACCACCATCATGAGATTGCCAACTCTTCTGATCAGCAGGAGAGCTTTGACGAACTAATGTAGTGCGGTTTGAGTCATTCCCGTAGCGAAGAGGTGAATCGAGGCTGCGGCGCGTTTAGCGTAGCAGCTTCTTTTGGTTTACAGGGAGAGCGTTTAATCACTTCCTGGGCGCGCTCGTTGGGAGGATTCAAAAGGTTAGAAGCGGCTTACGAAACTTCAGGGCGTGCTGGGCGCCGCCGTCAAAAACGCTATGCGGAACAAGTTCGAATTGCAGGATTACGAACCCGTGACGCCGTCACGCAGCCAGCGACATCTCAGTTCAGCCTACACTGAAGATGGCGCCGCGCAAATTCGTGCCGTCGAACCGATTGTAATCATTAACACGCCCGCCAAAGATCGTTCTCATTCAAGTGCAGTTTCAGAGACTGACACAGACGAGCCCCCGCATTCGCAGTCAGAGGAAACACGGTGTGCACTAAGACCTCCGCTCAAAAGCGGACACTCCCTCACCTACCTCGGCCTATTCGTCTTTACCTTTCTGGTCTACTTCCGGCCCTACGAGCTTTTTCCTTCGCTGGCCTGGTTCTCCAGAAGTGCCCTTGTTGTAGGGCTGCTCACGCTGGCAGTCTTCATTCCGACCCAGCTCGGTCTGGAGCACAGGATTACTGCGTGGACACGAGAAGTAAAACTTGCCCTTGCCCTGCTGCTCACCGGACTATTTTCGATGCCTCTCGCTCTCGAGCCATCACGAGCACTGCAAGGCCTTATCGAATTTCTCAAAGTAATTGTCATGTTCATCGTAATGGTGAACGTGGTGCGCACGGAGAAACGACTACGGCGACTAATCCTGCTGGTGCTGTTTGTAAGTTGCGTGTTGAGTTTCGCCGCCATGAACGACTACGCGCACGGCAATCTCGCGTTACAGGGGAAGCGCATAGCGGGTCTCATCGGCGGACTGTTCAGTAATCCCAACGATCTGGCGCTCCACCTGGTGACGATGATTCCGATTAGCTTCACCCTTTTCCTCGGTTCGCGCGGACCCCTTCACAAAACCCTTTATCTTACTTGCTCCCTGCTACTAATGGTTGGCATGGTCGCGACTTTTTCACGCGGAGGTTTTCTGGGCTTTGTTTTCGTGATTGCGTTTCTTGCCTGGAAACTTGCACCTCGCAATCGAGTAATCTTCGGCGCGATAGCCCTGACATTAGTTATGGCCGCTGTCGCGCTGGCACCGAGCGCTTATCGCAGCCGCCTCGCCACAACAAGCGACGATTCGGCGACGGCCCGCACCGACGACCTAAAACGCTCGATTCTGGTCGCTGCTCGCCACCCGCTTTTTGGAGTAGGTATGGGCAATTACATTCTCTACTCAAACATGAACAAGGCCACGCACAATGCCTACACCCAAGTAGCCGCTGAAATGGGTTTAGCCGCTTTTCTTATCTACGTGTGGTTTCTGGTAAGTCCCTTCAACCGTTTACGTCGTATTGAGCAAGCGACCGGAACAAGCAAACGCAAGTCGCCAGTTTATTACCTCGCGATTGGTTTACAGGCGAGTCTGGTTGGTTACATGGTCGTTAGTTTCTTCGCCTCGGTTGCATATCTCTGGTACGTCTATTACCTGGTGGCGTACGGTATCTGCTTGCAAAGGATTTATGCAAACGTTGCCGAAGGTCCAGAGTCTCCCTCGAATTCCAAACGAAAGGCAGTGCCGATTTCGGCAACCCGCCAGTCGTCGCCCGTTAGCTTAGAGGGAACTGTTGTCGTGGGAGGGAATTGAGGATGGCAACGACAACCCTGCAAACTTCTCCGTTGGTCAGCGTCATCATCCCGGCTTACAAAGTCGCGTCCTTTATCAGGGAAACGCTGGACTCAGTCCTCGGCCAAACATTTAGTGACTACGAGATTATCGTAATCAACGATGGGTCGCCAGACACGGAAGAACTCGAGAAACGGCTTGAGGCTTATACGGACCTGATCACTTACATCCAACAGCCAAATCAGGGCGCGGGCGCCGCGCGAAATGCCGGGCTTCGAATTGCGCGCGGGGAGTTCGTGGCATTCCTCGATGGTGATGATCTTTGGCTTCCAGAATTTCTGACAGAACAACTCGCGCTTATCAATGGCGGTGGCGGGTGCGATCTGGTGTATGCCGATGCCGTGAATCTCGATGGCGCGAGGCTCAAGCGGACAACGAATATGGACTTCAATCCTTCAGACGGTCCGGTAACAGCCGAGAGTTTGATATCCGGAAAATGCAGGGTCATCACTTCAAGCGTGGTTGCACGGCGACGTTGCATTCTTGATGCCGGACTCTTTGACGACAACTTCCCAAACTCGCAGGACTTCGATCTCTGGCTCCGACTAGCTAAGCAGGGCGCACGCCTGAACTACCAAAAGAAAGTGTTGGTGCACCGCAGAATCTATGAAGGAAGCCTCGCCTCGAATCCCATCAAGTCGTTTGCAGGTGAAATTAGTGTGCTCGAGAAAACCAGCAACAGGCCTGACTTAACGGAGGAAGAACGATCCGCCATTCTTCGCACTCTCGATCTGCGCCGGGCTGCCGTCGAAGTCCTTAGAGGTAAGCAACGGCTTTCGGCAGGAGAATTTGATTCCGCGCTCTCGGCGTTTTGCAACGCCAATGCCCATTACCACAGCTTGAAACTGCGCCTTGTAATGTTTGGTTTACAAATCGCGCCGCGCTTGTTGCAGAAAGTCTACCGGCTTCGCGCTGCTTGATCTCGCATCATCCCATGTCACAAGACCAGATTCACAAAGACGTCACCCGCACCAATCCGCATGAGTATTTCATGACGGATCACTTGCGGGCCGACCTTGGAGCGCGCACGGCTCGTGCGGGCGCAGTGACCGTTGTCTCACACACACTACGATTTGTAATTACGATCGCCGCCACCGGCGTGATGGCGCGTCTCCTCAGACCCAGCGATTACGGGCTGATCGGGATGGTAGCGTTCTTTACCTACTTCGTCGCGATGTTCAAGGATCTGGGCCTTTCGGTGGCAACTATCCAAAAATCGGAGATTACCCGTGATCAGGTCAGCACCTTGTTCTGGCTAAACGTAGTTGTGAGTGTTGCCATTACCGTGGTTATGATCGCGCTGTCGCCATTTGTCTCCTGGTTTTACGGCGACCAGCGTCTACTGAGCATCACAGTCGTTACGGCCCTGGGTTTTGTACTGGGTGGCCTGACCGTTCAACACGAAGCTCTACTCCGTAGACAGATGAGATTTTTCTCGCTCGTATCTATCTCGCTCACCTCAACGGTCGTTGGCTACATCGTGGGAATCTACCTGGCTTGGCGCGGCTTCAGCTACTGGTCCCTTGTTTTCAGCCAGTTGGCTTTGCTTCTGACGAATACTATCGGGGTATGGCTTGCCTGCCGCTGGCGGCCGGGTTTGCCAAAACGAAACTCAGGCGTGCGCTCGATGATCGCATTCGGCCGAAACTTCACCGGCTTTTCAATAATTAACTACTTCTCCCGCAACCTCGACAACCTTCTGCTGGGAAAAATTTGGGGCGCGAATGAGCTGGGACTCTACAACAGAGCTTACCAACTGATGACCTTGCCCATCGATCAGGTGAACGAGCCCATAACTTCGGTAGCAATTCCCGCCTTGAGTCGCATCAAGGACGAAGAGCAAAGATACCGCCGTGCTTATCTGCGGATGCTGGAGAAGATTGCGATGTTCACGATGCCCGCTATCGCGTTTATGATGGCGACGTCCGATTGGATCGTTCAGCTCATTCTGGGACCGCAATGGTCCGCTACCAGTCGGATCTTCTTGCTACTGGGAATCACAGGACTATTCCAGCCGATTGCAAATACGACGGGGTGGCTTTTCCTAACGCAGGGCCGCAGCCGTCACATGTTTCAGTGGGGTCTTATCAGCGGGCCACTCACGGTGGGCTCAATTCTACTGGGTCTGCCGTGGGGTGCCGTTGGCGTGGCCACTTCATATGCCATCACCCGCGTTTTGCTCACCGATCCGCTTCTTTTCTGGTTTGTGGGCCGCACCGGACCCGTGCGCACAATAGATTTCTACCGGACGATCGCCCCTTTTACCCTAGCCTCCGTGGTGGCGTTGGCAGTCGCAACCGCGGTTCGGAGTTTCGCTGGTATCCATAATCCCATCCTGGGACTCATTGTCCTTTTTGTGACTACTGGGGCCGTTACGCTTCTTTGTTTAGGTGCACTGCCGACGGGCAGACAGGCGTTAACGGATATTTGCAAAACGATCGTGCTCATGCTGAAACAACGTCATCAATCCGCGCTGGCGCGCTAGCTGCGCGCCAATCACAGTTCGGTGTAATTCTTGCCAGGCCTGAAAGCAGGGGATGTTTCACGTCCGCAGATCAATGTTTCTGAAGACACTATGGGCCAAGGCTACCAGAAACCACCGCATTCGTTATGGTAGCATTGTTGTGGTAAAGAGCAGCGTCGACAAACAGCGGATAGGTAGGAGCTACTGTACTGGTGTAAAAAGCAACGCCGTTCTTGTAGTACTTCACCTGACCATCTACCACGCCGACGCGCAGCACGTCGTTAACCGCATAAGCTGTAGTAAACTTGGGAGTTCCGGACTCATATACGGTGAGACTGCCATCGCTTTGGGGATAGATTCCAAAGCGAATGCTCTCGTAAGACTGGCCGGAATCCGTTAGGGTCAAACCCAGCATCCTGTTGGTGTTATTTTGCGAGGCAGTGAATTCCGTATAACCGTTGCCTGATCCGATTCCTCTGGTAGAAAACGCGCCGCCATTGCCCCAGACAGTGGCCGCCGTCTTTGTCAGACTGTTGCCGCTGACTGATACTCCCACCGCATTAGTCCAAACCACATTCTCTGTGCCAGGGGGCGTCGGGGTAGGAGTCGGCGTGGGTTGTGTGCCTCCTATTGCCGCCAGCATTTGATCCAGATTTACGCCGGGGTCCGTACCGTCACTCGCTGTATTTCGATAAGGGCTGCTTGCTGAAAGGCGATAGTTGGCCTGCTGCTGATCGGTCCAGCCAATCGAAGCCTGATTAGCGGCAACACTATTGTTGGGATAAACAGTTGTCAGTGGCGGGTCAGAAGCTTTGGCAGCACTGCTGCGGTTGTCCACGATGACATTGTTAAGCATAGTCAGACTGGGAAAGCAGCCGCCACCCGGTATTTGGCAGTTCATTCCGTACTCATTGTTCGAAATGATGTTGTCCCTGAAGATCAGATTATTGCTCGGCGCGCCGTGCGCGAAGATCAGACTCCTGTTACCCAGAGACGCAGGACTGCCGGGATAGGTATTGTGAATGACACTGACATTGTCGGCCGAAATCAGCCCAGCGAATATCTCTTCCACTCCCATATCAAACAAATTGTTTTGGATCAGTATGGGTCCGCTGCGTACATCACTATACTCATTGTCCTGAAGCAGCGGACCTCCTATCGGCGTCGAGTAAATTCGATCCCAGTTAACCACGCGCTTGAACCAATTGTTGGTAATGTTTATGTTGAATAGTCCCGACCAGGGGAACCCTCCGTTGGTTAATGAGCTGCCTTGATTTCTCGCAGTTAACGTTATGCTATCCATCCAACCGTCGAAGATGTTCCCGTCGATGGTTACATTCTTCGCCATTTTGAGTTCCATAAAGCCTTTTGGACCGTTACCGGCAACGGATTGGGTCGAACGTGGTTGGGTCGTGGGACTGCCGCCGGATTGCACCCATACCTGTTCGGCGGAATTGAAGTCCAGCATGATCGTGTTGCGGGTGATGGTGATGTCCTGATTCTGATAGCCATTCCATTGCGCTTGTCCTGGTGAATCAGGAGCTTGCAGCAAAGGATTACCGCCTAACAGATTGCCGTCGTATGAGCCCCAGGACGAAAAGTTGACTGTGTTGCCCGCAATGCTTGTGACCTTACCTACCTGAAAAACAACGGGCTCGTTGGGGTGGGCGGTGTTAGTCGGTGGTGTTCTACCCCCAGTAGTCTTAAAGGCGACCAGGTTCCCCACTGAAAGATTTTGCACGGTTGAGAACTGAGCTGTACCCGTGTGATTGGTTGTGGAGAAAGTTACGTTGCTTAGGGTTCCAATGTTTGGTGACTCTCCTCCTGACCCGCCGAAGAAGATCGGAACAAACCAAGCCTCCAGATAAGAATTCCTGAGAGTCACCCGCAGAGCCGAATTGGGGAATAGTATGGCGTTGCTCGCTTCGACGTGTACGTTATCGCCCAGCACGTACGCACGAAAACCCGCGATCCGACACTCCGTGATCGTGATGTCGGTAGCATTGATGTTCATGCCACGGTCGGCCGTGGTGATCGTGCCGCTCGGGGTAGATGTGTCATTTGTCGCTTCATGGATCCAACAGCGATCAAAAGTAAGATGATGGGGATGCTGCGTGAACGTAAAGGGGCTGCCGCTCGAGGGCGCACCGAGCAATACCAGTTGAGGTGTGAAAGTCGCACCGCCTATGTTTGTTATTTCGATTCCTATGAGCCGGTAGTGATGCGCGTTCGCCTCCGCCTCAAGAGCAGGCAATGAAGAGTTTGCAATCAGCCTTGCCATAGTGGAACCAAACTGATTCGTTATTCGCGTGCCGGCGACAGGAAGCCCAGCAAGATTCGAGGTTGTAATTGTGATGTAGTCGGCGTCCGTACCGCTACAAGGGCCCTTGTACCGCAGGAAAAAATTCCCGGAGAAGGACGCTCCTGCCTGCACTACGATTTGATCGCCGCAGTTGGAACTATCAAGAGCAGCCTGTAAGTTGCCGCCCGCATTTACGTTAATCGTAGCGGCCCTTGCTGAATTATCTAAGCTTCCGAAGATAATTAGTATCGAGGTTAGTAGGGCTGGGGTTAGTAGCGACTTGCAAGACAAGCTCTTGAGAGAAGGGGAAGTCATTTTTACCTCGCTTTGTTAGAGAATCTCTGGGGAACGAGAGATTTCGACAGTTATGGAATGTAAGCATGAGAGAGTCAGGACAATGGTGAAACGTGAGACTACCACGCGAACCTCCTCCTTATGTTGGCGTGGCGCGATGAAAAGGTTCTCGATTGAATGTTTAGACTACCTGAGGTTTCTCCGCAGCTCTGACAAACCAGCGAAAATTGAGGATTTGCGAGGTTTTCACCAAGGATGTGATGGACAGCCAATGTTTATCTATGTAAAATGATTTTGGCCTTCCGTGGACCCATGTGGGTCATTAACCCCAGTAAGAGATATCGTTTTGAACTCGCCGGATGACCTTCCTGCCGATTCTATTTGCGCCTCTCCTTCTAACGAAAACCGCTTTAATGGGTGTTGAGTAACTAAGATGTGTGGCATTGCCGGATTCGTGGACTTTTGGGGCGCAAGTAAAGCTCGCGCCGAGGAAGAGCGTGCCCAGATTCTTAAGAGCATGTGCCGCGTGATCAGGCATCGCGGTCCTGACGATCAGGGCATGATGCTCAAACGCGGCGTGGCGCTCGGAATGCGTCGGCTTTCGATCATCGATCTCTCCGGCGGGCATCAACCTATTTCAAATGAAGACGACGCTGTGACGATAGTCTTCAATGGTGAAATCTATAACTACCGCGAGTTGCAAAGGGACTTGCAGTTGCGCGGTCATCGGTTCCGAACCAACTCCGACACCGAGGCCATCGTTCACGCTTACGAAGAATTCGGCGCGTCGTGTGTGAATCATTTGCGCGGAATGTTTGCCTTTGCAATCTGGGACGACCGCGAGAAGAAACTCTTCATCGCGCGGGATCGAGTCGGCAAAAAACCACTCTACTACTCTGTGACGCGTGGCGGCACACTGGTGTTTGGTTCAGAGCTTAAGTCGCTGCTGGAACATCCCGAGGTCGAGCGCGACGTGGATCCGCAAGCGCTCGATGCCTATTTTTCACTGGGCTATGTGCCCGATCCGATAAGCATCTTTGCCAACGTCGAAAAGCTCCCACCCGGTCACCACCTAACCTTTATCAACGGCCGACTCACTGTCGAACGCTACTGGGACTTTAGTTACGATCTAAACAGCAACGGTAACGGACACAAAGCATCTGATTACCTCGATGAGCTGCGCGCTTTGCTGGACGAAGCTGTAAAGCTGCGCCTGGTTTCGGATGTGCCTTTGGGGGCGTTTCTCTCTGGCGGCATTGATTCAAGCACTGTCGTTGCCTTGATGTCGCGCCACATGGATCAGCCGGTCAAGACCTTTTCTATCGGATTCAACGAGGATAGCTATGACGAATTAAAATACGCGCGGCTCACCGCGAAAAAGTTTGCCACCGACCACCACGAGTTCCTGGTCACACCTGATATCTGCGATGTAGTGGATCAACTCGTCTGGCATTTTGATGAACCCTTTGCTGACTCGTCTGCCATCCCTACTTACATCGTTTCCAAACTGGCCCGTGAGCATGTGAAGGTAGTGCTAACTGGCGATGGAGGTGATGAGC
>JANNJZ010000193.1:0-33667 GCA_031396065.1 Pyrinomonadaceae bacterium
GTAACAGGTTACCGCACTCCAAACCTGACGCACTCCACATCTCCACCGTTGCGCAAAGGTTCCCATTGGACTGGGCGAAAGCCCGCACCCAGCCTTGGATTCGGCAATTCGGTGGCGCAGATCGGCCATTTCTTGTTGGCACAAGCGTTGCGGCTTTGAATCGCAGTTGACGGACGAACCATTATGAAAGCACTCCAAGAGGATGAAGCACGAGCGTTGCTGAGCGCATGCAAAATCGGGCGTCTCGGCTGTATTGATAACGGTGGGCCTTATATTGTGCCGATCAATTATGTGTTTGAGAACGAATCGGTCTACAGCCATTCAATACCAGGCCGAAAGATTGAGGCAATGCGGGAGCAGCCTCGCGCCTGCCTACAGGTTGACGATATCGAGAATGACTTTCAATGGCGTAGCGTGATTGCGTATGGCAACTTCGAGGAAATCCGCGTCCCCAGTGATCGCAGGGTGATTCTCAGTAAATTGCTTGCGCGCTTTCCGCTGCTAACTCCGGTGGAGTCAGTGATGGCCCGGGACGCCAGCGCGCTGGACAGCGTTGTTTTTCGCATCAAAGTCGATCGCATCACTGGCGTGGAAGAGGAATGAGCGGTCTTGTCAGAACCACCTGCGGATACCGGGTGAGTAAGTTGAAGTCTAGTGAGGAGGTAGGATCATGGAAGACAACCTTGAACGAGAATCTTGGGCTCTTTATCTAACTAAATTTAGTGAGCGAAACAAGTCACGGCCGACCTGGCTTCAGGTGTTTGGTGAGGCTGGGGCGCAATCCGAGGAGCAGGGCCTTCCGCTTGTAGGCATCAGCATCGAGGAGAGGGGTGCTAACGCGCCACGCGTTCAGATCATGCTGGGCGGGCATGATGCGACTGAGGCGCGCCATTTGACGCACATGATCTCCAACGTCGAGCGGGTAACGCGGCAGGTAGGGACGGATGGACGCGATGACGCGATTGAGTTTGTTGACAAGCAGGGAGAAGCCAGTCTGCTGATCTTTAGACATCGAGCAACAATGGCGGCGCACGCTTAGCTGGCGTTAACTTGATCTCTGGTTAGCCATTGGCACAGCGTTCCTGGCGGCCGACAACTTGAGAAGGGGAGCGAGGTAGGGGCTGAACTGATTAGAGATCCGCTACCCCGCGACGGATCTCCCGGTCACAAATGGAACACGAACATTCGAGTGAAGCGATCGCGGCACGGCTGGCCGCAGGACCACGTCAGAACTATCTGCGTGATTGGATTTACGGTGGTATCGATGGCTCAGTGACCACTTTCGCAGTCGTCAGTAGTGTGGTGGGGGCAGGACTCTCGCCCTGGATAATTCTGGTGCTGGGTTTTGCCAACCTGTTGGCCGACGGGTTCTCGATGGCTGCCGGCAATTTTCTGGGAACCAGTGCCGAACACGAAGACCTTAAGCATCTTGAAGCGATTGAGCATCGCCACGTCGACCTCGACCCTGAAGGCGAACGAGAGGAAGTCAGGCAGATTTTTGAGCTAAAGGGTTTCATAGGCGAGGATCTGGAAAGGATTGTCCAGCTGGTAACTGCAGATCGTCAGCGCTGGGTCAGTACGATGCTAACTGAAGAGTATGGCCTTCCGCGTGAAATACGCTCTCCCTGGGTTGCGGCCATCAGCACCTTTAGCGCGTTTGTTATTTGCGGGCTGGTCCCACTCCTTCCGTATTTGTTGAAAGTCCCTTACGCGCTGGAACTGTCCATCATCATGACCGGAATCGTATTTTTCGCCATCGGGTCTGCCAAGAGTAGATGGTCCACAGCGTCCTGGTGGCGTTCAGGACTCACGACGTTACTGGTTGGCGCTATTGCGGCGGGACTTGCCTACGCGGCAGGCGTACTTTTGAACCCGCTGCTGGGGTGAGCCCGCGGTTGGCGTAGAGGTTTATGGACCGGCGCACAAAGAAGCACCCCCAAACAATCTGGAGTTAACGAATCAAGAGGACCGAGCTCATGAAGATTCTATTAGCTG
This sequence comes from Pyrinomonadaceae bacterium, assembly GCA_031396065.1. Taxonomy (GTDB): domain Bacteria; phylum Acidobacteriota; class Blastocatellia; order Pyrinomonadales; family Pyrinomonadaceae; genus PSRF01. The sequence continues at coordinate 1,996 of JANNJZ010000193.1, forward strand.
TTGATGGGTCGCCTTGCAGTGATGCGGCGATTGAAGAAACCGGACGCAGACCCTGGCCTGAGGGCTCAACGATCAAGGTGTTGACTGCGTTTGAACTGCCTCTGCCGCCAACGCCGGAGGCCTGGTCTCTGCCGCCAAGTTACCTGGATGAAATGGACCGCCTGGCGCGAAAGCACGCGCAGGAGGTCTTCGAAAAAGCAGTGGAGAAACTTGAATCAAAATTAGGTAGCGCGGTGACGATCGTAGGACAGTCGATACCAGGGCCACCGCGAATCGCGATCCTGGACGAAGCTGAAGAATGGGGCGCGGACCTGATCGTAGTCGGCTCGCATGGTTACCGCGCGTGGGAACGCTTTCTGTTGGGATCGGTTTCACAGTCCGTGGTTTCCCATGCAAAGTGTTCTGTCGAAGTAGTGCGTTGTCCTCAGGCGAGGTGAGGAACCACAGAACCAACGACTTCGACGGAAGAGGCGCAACAGCCACGGCCCAGGTATTAATCCCAGATTAGTAATAGCGTCCGATCGTCAGCTTGCGCGCTTTTCCGCATAGCAAGCGAAACTTCCCCCAACTCAAATCCCATATGGGCCTCCGAGGGCAACTTTTTGCTCAATAAGTGTTCGGCACCTTCATTGCACTGTGAATCTGTGAGCTCGCCAGCCACATGAGAGTGATCTGAAAAACTATGAAACAGAAAATGAAGATCCTGATCGGGTATGGCTCGAGTTGCCCCGAAGCTGCACTGGATGATTTGCAGAAAGCTGGACTTTCATCTGCGGCCGAAGCGCTGGTGATGCCTGTGAAGACTACGCAAACCTAATGGAGGTAATGACCGTGAGCACCAATCCGAGTATTCGCGTAATTGATAATCCTGTTGATAAAAATAGTGGGCTGGTGTGGTACCGGCTGCACGCTGAGAGAGAGGACATTTGCGAAGCTTTGCTCAAAGAGAGTGCGCCGGGCGACGAAGGGCAGGCTGGGACCGAGCGAGTGTCGAATGAAGATGTTATGCGCACCGCAATCTGGCACCGAGAGATGCTTCAGGCGCGGTTAAGAAAAACCGACGATGCGCTTGATCGATTAATGGCGGGTTTGTACGGCAACTGCAGCAAGTGTGGCAAATGGATCGAGGACACAAAACTTGAATATGATCCAGCTATAGAGTTCTGTGTCGATTGCTGGCAGCGCGTGAAGGATGGTGTGCTCAAAGTTGCGATTCGGCCCTAGTCTTGCCGATCCACGATGCGTTCCGTTACCAATGGACCACTACAATGCTAGACGAAGAGACCGGCTAAAGAAACCTCGTTAGCATAACAATACCTGCGCTGCCATCAAGCGCCCGGCAGAACGTGCGCAAACTTTCCCAGAGGATTTGCGCAAAAGCCCGCAAGCGGGGACTCAACCGCGACCGCCAACGAGCCTGGCCGTTGAAATCATGACCTACTGTGACGGCACACTCATTGCACCCTGACATTGATCATAAGGAGGGGCCGGTCGACGGCTACCACATTTTCATGAGAGACATTAAGCGTATTCTGTGTCCGACCGACTTATCGGCCAGCTCCGATCAAGCTTTGCGCTATGCCCTGGCGCTCACCCGGGCCTACGAGTCAAAGTTGATGATCTGCTATTGCCCGGCAAACGCCGCTGCGTTTCAGGGAGGACCTCTCTCCGATTCGTTGCCGCAGGAAAAAGCTGCTCAAATCTTCAAGCGGGCGCTGCTCAAGTTTCTCCCTCCGCAGGATATTGCGGATCTCGATTGGCAGGGTCTGCTGATCGAAGGTGATGATGTTGGCGAGGCAATTACGCAGGCAGCATCCGATTACGACGCAGACCTGGTAGTTATGCGATCACGTCGCCGACCACACCGGGCCGCCATCCTCGGCTCCACCGCCGAATCAGTCTGTCGCACGGCACCGTGTCCTGTTCTCGTTATGCACACGGACGAGCGGGACTGGGTGCAGCCATTGAGCAAGAGCATAACTCTGCAGCGAGTGCTGGTTCCTTACGACTTCTCTGACTACTCGGAGTTGGCGTTGAAGTATGCGCTATCGTTCGCGCAGCAGTATCAGGCGGAGTTGCATCTGCTTCATGTGTTGCCGCGGTTCACGTCTGATGAATCAGAGATCTCCTGGCACCCGCTCGGTCGAGAAGGGGCTTATCACAAGGCGTCGCATCGTTTGCAGAACGCGATACCGCAGGAAGCTTATCTTTGGTGTGACGTCAAGAACGCAGTGAGCGAGGGCCAGCCATATCGCGAAATACTGGACTACGCGGAAAAGAACAAGATCGATCTCATCTGTTTGGGTGCGCACGGGGCCGGTTTCGGAATGCAGACCCTCTTCGGATCAAACGTGGACCGGGTGATCCGTCAGGCGCCTTGTCCAGTTCTGGTGAGCCGCCCGCTCAAGCCTGCAATGTTATCCAAGCCCCACACGGAAATCCTCGATGCAGCGGCAACCGTAGTAGCTCTTCCGCTATGAGAATGTGTAGCGCGTTCTAACTCGAAAATGCTCGCCGGAGATGGCGGCAGCGACAATCCATCCAGCCCGGCGTTCTTGGGTTTCAAAAAGAAGGGTAGTGTCTTTTGCGGCTGGCACGGGTCATCTACGCTTTAAGTTTGGTTATTCGGTCCGTTTAGAGAGCACACTTGTGTGCCCGCCTCGCGTTCCCACAAACATGATTGAATTATTCCTACAAGTGGCACACAAGTGTGCTCTCTAAACAGTCATTGATCCAACAGCCGTTGACGCTTCGAGCGCGGCAGCGGATGTTTTTGAACAGCGTACCGCTTGTAATTCGTCACAGTAGTGATTACGCCTTGCTCTCGGCCCTCAGTCCACCGGTTCAAGATGGAATTCAACAGGCTCGTTTTAATCTCACGTTGAGCCGGTGGGCGGTGCCCACCTCTAAACATACAGTTGGGAGACAGGGCGCTCGGTGCAGACACAGATTCTGCGGGCGTCACCGATCAGCGTATCGATTCGACCTCGGCCGACTTCAGTGCCGGACGCGATCCTGAGATGGGGTTGGTTCCTTCTCAAGCGAAGGTAGCCGAATGTCTTCGCCTGCGCGCCGGAGCCAATGTCAGTCGGCTGAAGATCGTCTATGCTGTTGCCCGGACGCTTGCAGCATAACGTGAGGCTGTCGTAAGAGAGTGTCACAGGCCGAAAGGTGAAATTAATGAGAGAAAATACAGACCAGCTTAACGCTCCATTGCAATTGAGGCCTTTACAAAGGGCTATTGAACTACTTCGCCCCTGGGTCTTGTTGGGACTGTACCTGCTAACGGCGCGAAAGGGATGGTGGCTACTGGCTGTCCCTCTTGCAGTTGCAATGTGTTTGGCGGCGTTTGTCCAAATGCACGATGCTATTCATAGATCACTTGGTATCTCGAAGGGTGCGCACGATCTGGTACTCCTGGCCAGCGGTCTTTTGCTACTCAAGAACGGACATGGTTTACAAGTAACGCACTTGAGACATCATGGGCGTTGTTTGAAGGATGATGATCCAGAGGGGGTTTGCGCCACCTGGCCATTCTACCGCGTGATGCTGGAAGGCCCGTTTCACATCTTCTCGATGCGTTTTTATGCGTTGCGGATGGCCTCGCATACCAGGGGCTATCAGGTCATCGAGACTGTGGCCACAGTTTGCTTGCTCCTGCTAGTGATTGCTCTATATGTCTTTGGTGGATCTTTGATAGGCCTGGTCTATTGGGCGGTGGCAGCAAGTCTCAGCGCGACGATCCCCATATGGGCAGCATACTTGCCACATCGCTTGGCACCGGAGCATCCCGCGGTACGTTCAGCGGGAAGAATAGCTCAAATCTGGACACCCGTTCTTTCCTCTTTCGCTTATCATCACCTTCATCATGCGCAGCCAAAGATACCGACTGCGTTACTGCCCATTATGGCTAGAAGAACAAGTAGAGCAGACTATAAAGCTCATGTGTATGAGCCACACAGTCATTAAGATGGCAGCCGATCGCGCGCGCAGTTGAAGGCCATTGTTACATCTCTTGGCCATCAAATGTGCCAATGCAACAACTGGAGAAAACGGATGTGGGATGAAAGATACAGTGCCAAAGAATACGCCTATGGCACAGAACCCAACAAGTTTTTGGAAGAGAACGTCAATAGTATTCCAAAAGGCAAAGTTCTGAGTCTGGCCGAAGGAGAAGGGCGGAATGCCGTTTTCCTTGCGAAACAGGGATACTCTGTAACCGCTGTAGATGGATCCCTAGTCGGTTTGAATAAGGCCAGAAAGTTGGCCGAAGAGAATGGGGTTGTGGTTGAGTTTATTCATGCTGATTTAGCAGATTATGATTTGGGGGAAAATCGATGGGACGGAATTGTGTCTATATTTTCGCCATTGCCCTCTTCATTAAGAAAGCAACTGTATAAAAAAGTGGAAGCGGGGTTAAGACGAAACGGCGTGTTTCTGCTTGAGGCTTATACTCCCGATCAACTGAAACATGGTACTGGCGGCGGAAACTCAGTGGACGTTATGCAGTCTAAAAAGTCGATAAGCCTTGAGTTGGCTGGCCTAAAGTTTACGCATCTCATTGAGCTTGAGCGTGATGTAAAAGAAGGCATTTATCACACAGGTATTGGCGCAGTAGTTCAGGCCATAGGGGTGAAGGATCCGGCGCTTCCATGGTGATGGAAACTGGACGCTGCACCTGAGACGCGGCTTTCGGCGCTAACTCAATCGACGACATACTCAACCGCGGTGAGAAATGATATCTGGATCCGGGACCCAAGTGTTCATGGTCAACAAGGCGCCTGCCGGTGGCAGAGTGTTATGGACCGTCTTACATTTAATTCTGGGTTTTGTCGCGTGGTTCGTGCTGACGATGTTGCTGGTGGTAGTCCTGGAGAAAGTGATGGGACCCATCGGCGAGTCCAACCTTGCTGGCGGCATGGTGGTCCTCTTTCTCCTCAGTGGAATAATAGTGGTGCCGCTGGGTATCTTTCTCCGCTGGTATGTTGCCACCAGTGTCGCCGTGGCTCTGGATACGGAAACCGGCATGACGCTGACCCGCAAGAGCATGCGGCGTGGTGTGCAAATCAAACAGCACCGGTGGCAAGATGTCACCGGAACGGAGATGACCTGCATAACCACGAACAATGGGGCCGTTACAAAGTGTACTTTCCACATGTATACATCAGATGGAGAAACGCTGGAAATCCCACTATCGATGGGAAGCTTCAATTATTTCCTGGACATTGTTAATCGAGCGTCGACCCATCTGCCGTATACGTGGAAGTATCTGGACCACGAAACTGCAAGGTCACAAGGGACGGAGCGGGGCTGGAATCGGGTGACACGGCAGCAAAAGTGAATGGCCCTACAATCCGGGCCGCAGTTGCAGAACGAGGGTCCCGACCCGGCACGAATATACATGGATGAAGATCGTCGAGACTTTTTGTATGGCTCTGCTCGCGCGGGTGCGTTTGCACTTGCGGGTAAAGCGCTTTGGCCTGGAGAGCTGGCGATTGCGCAAACCGGACCTGGCCGCGAACTCGCAACGATGACTATCGTCGAGCTTTCGCGTCTCCTTGCAAGTCGGAAAATCACCAGCCGTCAACTCGTTGAACAGTCGCTCGCGGCAATCAAAGACCCGCAAGGAGAAGGCGTACGCACCTTCCTACTCGTCCATGAAAGTGATGCGCTGGCGGCCGCCGATCGGGTGGACGCGCAGCGACGAAGCGGTGCAAAGCTGCCCGCCCTCGCCGGCATCCCCCTTTCACTCAAAGACTTGTTCGACGAAGTGAATGTGGTCACGCTCGGCGGCTCCAAAGTGTTGGGGGGCACGCCGCCGGCAACACGCAACTCGACCGTCGTCGAACGATTGCGAAAAGCCGGCGCAGTGATCGTCGGCCGCACCAACCTCACCGAGTTCGCCTACTCAGGCCTCGGCATCAACCCCCACTATGGGACCCCGAAGAATACTTTCGATCGCAGCACCGGCCGCATTCCGGGTGGCTCGACCTCGGGTGGAGCGATTTCCGTGACCGATGGCATGGCGGCCGGCGCGATCGGCACCGATACCGGCGGATCGCTTCGCATTCCGGCAGCTCTCAATGGTCTGGTCGGCTTCAAACCCACCGCGAGACGCATACCGCTCGACGGCGTGTTGCCGCTTTCGTTTACGCTCGATTCAGCCGGGCCGATCGCTAAAACGGTCGCTGACTGCGCCCTGCTTGATCAGGTGCTGACCGCCGAAACCAACGGGGTTCCAACGCCTGCTCGACTCCGGGGTTTACGTTTCGCGGTGCCAGTTACCGTTTTCCAGAACGACCTTTCACCAGCCGTCGCCAACGCCTTCACTGCTGCGCTGGGTCGATTGGCGGCGGCCGGAGCGATCATCGTCGAGCTGCCGATGGTTGAATTCGGACAGGCCGCGCCCGTGAACCCGGGCGGCGCGCTCGCCAGTGCTGAAGCCTTTTCCTGGCACCGGCAATGGTTGAAAGACGGAGCCGCAAAATATGATCCGCGGGTGCTCTTTCGGATTCGTCGCGGCGAGACGATCACTGCCGCGGACTACATCGAACTGTTGCGACTACGCGGGCGCTTCGTCCGGACGATCAATTCCATTGCCGCGGGTTACGACGCGATGCTGATGCCCACCACGCCTGATAGCGCGCCGACGATCGCCGAAGCCGGCCAGGACGACGAAAGTTATTTTCGACTCAACGGCCGCATGCTACGTAACCCTTCAATCATCAACCTGTTCGACGGCTGCGCGCTTTCGGTGCCTTGCCATGACCGCGGTAACGCTCCGGTCGGCATGATGATCGCCGGCACGCAGAATACTGATCGTAAGATTCTGGCGATCGGCCTCGCGGTGGAGGCAGTTGTGCGGGGGCGGCAGAGCTAAACACTGGGTGACTACGTGCCTAAATTTGGAGGACCTTGCGATGAACAGTGAAACCAAACCCTCGCCTCGGCGCTGGCACACAGACGCACTGCGACTAGTTGTCGGGCTGGTCATGGCCGCAGCTACGATGATTCCAGGTCAGGCGCAGAACCGGCCGCGCGGCCGCGAATTAGGAATACCGTTCCCCGGCCAGGCTGGTCCAATGAATGCGATCACTGACGTTCCCGGTGTGGCCGTTGGACATGTGACGCTCATCGAGGGCGAAGGCAAACTCATACCCGGCAAGGGGCCGATTCGGACCGGTGTCACCGCGATTCTTCCGCGCCCGCGTGGCAACTGGGATCCGGTGTTCGCGGCTACCTTCAACCAGAATGGTAACGGCGACATGACCGGGATCAACTGGATTAAGGAATCCGGCTTTCTTGAGGGACCGATTCTTTTAACTGGAACGCACAGTGTTGGGACCGTCCGCGACGCCGCGATTCAGTGGCAAATAAAGAACGGCCGCGAGTTTATTTTCACCTACCCTATCGTCGCTGAGACGTTTGATTTCTTGAATGATGCGAACGGCGAGCACGTGAAGCCGGTGCACACTTTTGAGGCGCTCGATCGGGCTAAGGCAGGACGCGTCGAAGAAGGGAGCGTTGGCGGCGGCACGGGTATGGGGTGTAACGGATTCAAAGGAGGCATCGGCACTTCGTCTCGGGTGCTAACCGTCTTGCAAGGTGGGTACACCGTCGGCGTGTTGGTGCAATGTAACTACGGTGGCGATCTACGAATCCTTGGAGTTCCGATTCGACCCGAGATTACCGACCTGCGAACCTGCACCACACTTTCGCCACCGTTGAGCAGGCCATGGACTGTTGGTATTCCACCCTGCCCAAGCTCGGCCGCAGCCGGACGTGGCGCCCGCGACGATGGAACCATCGCTGAACACGAAGGTCGCGGGTCGATCATTGTTCTGGTGGCCACGAACGCGCCGCTCCTGCCACACCAACTGGAGCGCATCGCGCGGCGAGTTAGCCTCGGTCTCGGGCGGCTTGGTAGTTTCGCGGGCAATTCATCCGGTGATCTGTTTCTCGCGTTTTCGACGGCAAACGCCGGAGCGGCAAAACCCGATGGCACACCCTCGTTAGTCATGCTACCGAATGATCGGATCGATCCGCTCTTTCAAGCGACGATCGATGCGACCGAGGAAGCTGTCGTTAATGCAATGCTGGCGGCACAAACGATGACTGGCGCCGACGGCATCCGCGCCTTTGGCCTGCCCGGCGATCGCGTCGTCGCAGCGTTGAAGAAGTTCAACCGAATGAAGTAACAGGCAGGCGCAATGCGGTGCTCGCCCGGCGGCTGAATCGAAGGCGTGAGGCGTTGTTGCCATAAGGAAAGTGATACAAATGCGAACGAGTCGTTGTTTTCTGATCTTGCTTCTCTCTGCCACTGCTATTCAGGCACAGGAGGCGTCATCTAAATGTGTATTGCAACAGCTGGCTATTGATGCTGCCATCGGTGACTCCGCCGCCCAATACAACCTCGGGGTGGAGTTCTTTCGGGGGGCTAACGTGCCTCAGGATTATGCCAAGGCCGCAAACTTGTGGCGCAAAGCCAGCGATGCTGGAGGGGTTGAGGCGTCTAATAATCTCGGCTTCCTCAAATATTATGGCAGGCCAGGAGTTGAACGAGACTACGCCGAAGGCATACGACTATGGCGTTTTGCTGCTGTGCGAGGACATGCTGAGGCACAAGTTCATATGGGTCAGGCATACTCTGACGGCAGATTTCTCAGAAATGACTTCATTGAGGCTTACGCCTGGGCAAGAGCCGGCAAGCACTACTCCCCAAAGATGACTGAGAAGATAAACGACCCGCAAATTGGGGAGGCGGTTGCAAGAGACGCCGACAAGGTTCTCGCGGAAGTGAGTAAAAAGCTGAGCGACGTCGAGATGGCTGCCGCCAAAAGAAAAGCAGCGGAGTATATTCAAAAGTTCGCACCTCAGTGACCGCGTCCAACAAGGTCATTCAATCAGAACATTACCCACATGAACGAATCGCTACCTCCCGGTCAACGGGCCACTGCGGAGTTCCCGCGTTTCGGTCTCACGAAGTTCGCCCGGCGTTTTCCCAATGAGACTGGGACACTCGAGCTCAAGATCATGGGCAGTGTCGAACACCAGCTCCATCTTGCTGACGTACTCAATGGTTTACCAAGGGTTGAACAGGTTTGCGACTTTCATTGTGTAACGACGTGGAGCCGTCGCTCGCTGCATTGGGGTGGCGTTCGTTTCGTGGACTTCTACGAAAGGGTGGTGGTACCCAGAGCGGGTCCTCGTTCACAGGCAACGCTCGTTGCTTTGCGCGGACAGGACGGTGCTCGCACCGGCATGCTCTTGGTCGATCTTCTTACTCCGGACGTTTTGCTCGCTGACACGCTTGATGGCCAGCCGCTTACCGTCGAGCATGGCGCCCCGCTACGCCTCATCGCGCCAGCGCACTACGCATACAAGTCAGTGAAGTATCTGTCTGAAATCGAGTTCAGACTCGAGGATGCCGGGTACCGTGTATCGGCGTTCCAATTCATGGACCATCCGCGAGCCCGGGTCGCGCTCGAGGAGCGCGGACGCAGTGTTCCCGGGTGGCTGCTTCGCTATCTGTATCGTCCATTAGTGCCCGGAACTGTCGCGCGTTTTGCCAGGGCGATGGCAGAGCATGAGAACGCGCCTCGTCATAGTTGAGCGACTGTTGAGACCAACCCCGACTTTTGTTACGGGGTTGGGCGCTCACATTGATCAACAGCGCTTGGGTGCCTCACGCTTCGGCCTTGGAACAATTTAGTAATGCAGAACTAGTGTCCTGACTCTAAAGTTCGATTAATAACTATGAGGGCCGAAATGGGACGGCCCCAGGTCCGGAGGACCGATAGTTAATAGCCACGCCCCGTTAGGGCGTGGGCAGCAAGGTCCACAATGCCTGAGGCCCGAAGGGCCGGCACTGGTTGAGCTTGAGGGAAGTAGTTTACTCCACGCCTTCGGCGCTCATCGACCTCGAGGTTCTTGATCCACGCCCTCACGGACCGGGGTCCCCGGCGGGGCAGCCCCGCTGGGGTGGCAAACGTGGCTAGTTTATGCCGGTCCTTCGGACCTAAAGCAGCGCTGCGAATGTCGCCGCGATTTCTATCCGAACTTGAGAGTCAGCACACTAAGGCGGTCCATAAGGAGATAAGGAATGCCACACTTTAGCTTGCGCCGCTTCATTTTATGGGGTTCCGCAGTGTTGGCGATTGGCATGACCCAATTCTATATCGCGCGGGATCGGCCAACCGTATTTGCCAGACAGAAACCGAAAGAAGAAGATTCGTCAAGCGTGATGCCGCATGTCAATCCGCAGCGCACGCGCGCATACAACGTTCCCGCCGTGATCCATCCAAGGTCTGTGCAGTGGAAGACGGCAAGACTATTCATCACTGAGAGTTCCTATCCGTTTACCCTCACGTTCCAGGGGACACCTGGATTGACTTCGACAACAATAAGGATGCCCACCGGCCACAGCTTTACTGAACCTGTGATGATCGATGGGACGATATATTTCAGCATCTATGTTGATGATGGCTACGTCCTCGCACAGGAGAGCGCCACCGGCAGGGACAGGTGGCGGATTGCGTATAAGGGGGTGAGTCTCTCCCCGATTGCTGCAGCTAATGGCGCCGTATACTTCGGCGCCAGTAACGGCACATTCCATGCCCTCAACGGAGCGACTGGAAAAGAGTTATGGACTAAGAGTCAGAAGGGATACGTTTTCTACATGGCGTCTCCGGCGGTCGCAAACGGGGCTGTTTACTTTAGCAGTACTCAGTCGTCCGCCGCCCCGAACGTTAGACCAGACGGGCGCATTTTTGCGCTTGATCTCCAAACTGGCAATCAACTCTGGGTCTTCAAAACCAAAGCCACAATTGAAGCTCCCGCCTATGCGGACGGTACTGTGTTCGCCGGCGACACCGAGAGCTATCTGCACGCGCTGGACGCGGCCACGGGTCAGGAACGTTGGAAATTCAAGAGTTCGGGCGGCGGTGTAACTACACCTGCGATCGAAAACGGGGTTGTGTATTTTGCAGCTAACGATGGGAGTCTCCATGCTATCGACGCGCGAACGGGCCTGGAGCTTTGGCGAAACACCAAAGAACCGAAGGTCGCCACGAACCTGGCTTTGGACAAAGGCACGATTTACTTCGGAGGGCAGAACAAGAATCTTTACGCCGTAGACGCTGCGAACGGGCAAATGAAGTGGGTGTTCAAGACGAGCAGGGAATGCGGTTCCCCCGTGTTAGCTGGTGGACTTGTTTGTTTTCCGACCCGGGATGGCGTCATTCAGGCCTTGGATGCAGCTACCGGCGCTGAGAAATGGAAGATTACGGATCTCCACAAGGCGGTGTTACCGCCGATCATCGCTCCCGGCTCACTCTACTTTCTTGATGGAGCCGGGCATCTCTATGCCGTGAAGTAGGGCGATTAGATCTGGTTGGCACTACTAACCCGATTTTGGTTTTAGCGCTTGCCGAACGAGGACGAAAAGCATCTCAAATTTTTGACGAGCTTGCTGGTCACCTACCCTATCGATCTCGCCCGCATATCAGTGAGAGTTTGGCGCGCCTGATCTTTGGCGTCGTATGCCCCTTTAGTTCATTTGGGCAAAACCCATTGACGCACTTGTCCCAAAAGAGTAAAAGCAGAATCACTTTCGTTGAACCTTCGTTGAACCAAAAGGAGATCAGCCATGCCAAAAAAGCAAACGGACAAACCCGAGCGGCGTACAAAACTCAAGGACCAGTCGAAGAAAGAGAAAGCGCTCTCGAAAGGTGAACTAAAGAAAGTTCAGGGCGGCCGGGTCAGTAAAATCGAATCGATAACCATCAAGCAAGGTACTGTCTGACTAATACCTGCCCCTGTTTACGTCTCATCTGTTGGTAGCTTGATCGAACATGGGCCCTCCACGGAGTGCCGGCCCCTACAATCTGCTTCAAGCGGGTCGTGTCCCAATCTGAGTTTGTCTCTGTGCATCCTCTGTGTTCTCTGTGTCTCGGTGGTGGAAATGCCGAAAAACCCCACCACAGAGGCACAGAGAACACAGAGGATGCACAGAGACTCGGATATTAGGACATTCCCAGGTGCAGCATTAGCTTGAAAAAGTTGATGGAATCCTGCTGCTTTTAGCCACGCCAAAAGGTGGCCGATTAATCTCTGCGCATCAGATCACAGGCCAACCCATTCTTCTTTGAGGAACCAACGATGCACGAATATGGAACCAGCAATTTTCAATTTGCCGATTCAGCTGCCCGGCATATTAAAGAGTCAGACATACCTGCAGTCATCAATCTCTTCAAGCGTAACTATGGTGACGACTACGCTATTCCTGAGTTTTACGACGATCAGTGGGTCAAACGCGGAATCTACAGCGATCACATCATCTGGCTGGTCCTGGAAGAAGATGGCGAGGTGGTCGCTTCCGGCGCGTGCGTGCTGGACTATGGCGATTACAATGATCAAATTGGCGAGATCGGGCGCGTGGTGGTCCATCCAGACCGTAAAGGGCGCGGATTGGGAAGGCGGCTCGTTAATGCTTTGCTGGATGCCACAGACGATACAGTTGAATTCGCTTTCGGCGAAGCGCGCACGGTCCATCCCCTTAGCCAAATTCTATTTGAAAGATCAGGCTTCGCCGCCCTGGGCTTTCTGCCGCAAGCTTACACTTTCGGTGAAGCGCGCGAGAGCTTTGTGCTTTACGGACAGTTGTACGGCAATGGCAAGTTGCTGCGTTCTAAAAATCCGCCTGAGGTTATCCCCGAGGTTGCACCTCTGGCCCGGCATGCGTTATCCGCTCTGGGCCTGCCAAACGAATTGAACGTTGTGGAGTGTGACCCTTATCCTGAGGAATCTCCTTGTACAGTCAGCCCTCTGGATCGTTCCTCGCTCGCGCGTCTGCTGCGAATAGAGCACGGACGTGTGCTCGAGCCGCTGCTGTTTGGCGGCCTCTCGATGGATCAGGGGATTTCACACATCCGCCGCCGCAACGCTGTCTACCTGGTGGCGGCCGACGAGAATCAACGTCCGATGGGCGCTGTCGGCTTTCAAGTGGATGGGCCAAGTCAACTGGTGAGGGCCATCGAACTGGTAGCGACCGACGAGCAGCTGCGCGGACATCTGTGTAGCTCGCTGCTTCGTAAGGCGGAAGACGAGCTGGGCGCCCTGGTCGTAGAGGTCAACGTTTCTGCCTATGATGCGCGTTTGCAAAGGAGTTTCGCGAACCAGGGCTTCTTTCCGGCGGCCTATGCCCCGGCAATGGTTTTTCACGGCACGCATCGGTTGGATGTGATCAAGATGCTCAAGCTCAATGTCCCTTACAATCGCGGTTCGTTGACGCTTACAGATTCGGCAAAGACCGTAGTCTCTATTGTTGAAGATGGGCTCAAATGAGCCGCTGAGTGGATCTGACCAACTCGCGCAGGTTAGGCGTTGACGCCGTTTCAGAGCGGAAGAAAAGTAAATATTCAGTCGTCTAAGACAGCGAATGATTTCAATCTTAGAAGCAGTTCGAGATGGCAAATAAATTGTTTCAAGATAAACAACTCAAAGTGATGGTTAAGCTGGCACGTATCCGCCCGATTGTAATGTTTCTACTTGTCCTAACGATCTGCATTGTGTTTGTAAGTTTGTCGTTAGCTCATCCCAGTTCCGGCATCGTGGTTGACCAAAACGGACAGGTTTACTTCTCCGACCTCTTTCGTGGCTTGTTGAGGGTCGATGAGCGTGGCCAGGTAACTACGGTTCAAAAGGAGGGCGGACACTGGCTCGCATTGGATAAGACTGGGAGTTTCTCTCGGGTGAATTTTGAGAAATCGAAGCATTGGCCACGATGGTTCAAAAGGCGAACCCCAGCCAATATCAAACCAGCGCTTATCGGTGACGGAGGATCTCCATTGGTCGTTGGCCAGGACGGGAATATCTATTTTGTTTGTGACGACGAACGGATGATTCCAGGAGGGCTACAGATCGGACGATTATCGCCGGACGGCAAAGAAACCTTGCTCAACCCGAGTCTGCGTCAAACATCTGAGAAGCTTGGTGGGATCAAAGGCCTGGCTGCTGGGCCAGACAATTCACTTTATGCTACCTACGCCAAGGCCGTTCTGAAAATCACTCTGGATGGAAGGTTTACCACACTCGTTAATCCTGTCGTGGTGAATGATTGCGACCTCAATGTTCCATCGAACGAGTCACCATGGCTGCGAGGACTGGCCGTAGACTCGCGCGGAATAGTTTATGTGGCAGCAAGTGGTTGTGGGCGTGTTCTCAAAATCACGCCCGGCGGTAAGGTCACGACAGTTTTGAAAGCAGAAAAACCATGGGCGCCCAGCGGTGTGGCTATCCATAACGATGACGTCTACGTGTTGGAGCATATCAACCCTAACTCGGAAGCTCATGAGGACTGGCCGCCACGCATTCGGAAAGTTGGACGTGATGGCAAAGTTAGGACCTTGGCAACCATCACCTGAAAATAAAGGGTGTTGCATAGCGACTTCGAAACGCAACGCCCTGGGTAAGGTCATAACAAACCGGAAGCGCTGAAAGCGCGATAACAAGTCTCGACTGAAAACAGTGGGGCTTTCGGCTAACCCAACTCTCATTTCGCGCCTTCAGCGCTGGAATCTTGAGGCGTAGTCTACCTGGGCCGATGGCCCAGGCTGTCACATTTCGGGCCTTTGGTACTGAGATCCGAAGTTTCAGACAGTCTCTAAGCCAGGTAATAATGAGAGCATCAGGCAAACTGACCAACTACAAACACGCAACAAACGCTCGCGGTGGACCGTAATAGACGATGTTCTAGCAATTAATTTGCAAGTTGATTCGTTGCCGCCAGGCCGCTGGTAGAGCATTGGATAGCCAGGAGACTTGAATGTCTCTGAAGAATTGTGTCCAGCCTAAGAAATCCCTGAGTCTTACAATCATGATTGAGCCTATCGGAGAATAAATGAAAACCATCATCGCCAAAGATAAATACAAGAGACGCCGTCTCATGCGACCAGCCAGTCTCATGTGCGTGCTGTTCTTAACCTCGGCCACAGTTAACGCGCAGGACGTCGCCTGGCCGCAGTTCCGCGGGCCCAATTCGAATCCGGTAGGGGCGCATAAGCAACTGGCCGACCGCTGGTCGAAGACCGAAAATGTGGAGTGGGCTTATGAGGTCCCAGGGCGCGGGTTGTCGTCGCCAATCGTGACCGGCGGTAAGGTCTACGTGACCTCTGTTACAACGGAAGGAAAGTCGAAGCCACCTCAGATCGGGACGGAGTACAGCAATGAGTACGTCGCGGAGCTGATGAAACAGGGGCTCCCGGAGAAGGAGGTGATCAAGCGCGTGACGGAACGCGACACCGAGCTACCACACGAGGTCAAGGTGCATTACTTTCTCTATTGCCTGAACCTGAAAAGCGGCAAGGTGGAATGGCAGAGAGAATTCCACACTGGACAGCCCCCGGGCGGACGCCACCGCAAAAACAGCTTTGTCTCCGAGAGTCCCGTGACTGACGGCAAGCACGTTTACGTGTACGTAGCGAACCTGGGGCTATGGGCATTTGACGAGAAGGGTAAGCTGGCCTGGTCCACACCACTTGAAGCGAATCCCATTTACCTCGATTTCGGGACGGGGAGTTCGCCGGCGCTGGCTGGGAATCTGCTCGTGATCATGAGCGACAACGAAAAACAGCAATACATCGCCGGGTATGACAAGCAAACCGGCAAGCAAGTCTGGCGCACGAATAGGGACCTCGGCGGCAAGGGCCAGCCGGGGCAACGGTCAGGATGGGCGACGCCATTTGTTTGGCGGCACGCGTTGCGCACGGAGATCGTCGCGCTTGGACCAGGGGAGGTCGTTAGCTACGACCTGGCGGGAAAAGAGTTGTGGCGGATGGCGGGAATGTCCGCGCTCCCGATACCAACTCCCTTCGCTTATGACGGATTACTTTATATTAATGGAGGTCGAGGACGTTCGTTGTTCGCGCTTCGTCCCGGCGCTAGCGGCAACATCTCACTGGAAAAAGACCAGACCTCAAACGACTATGTCGTTTGGTCGCAACCGCGTGCTGGAACGTATCTGCCGTCGTCTCTGGCTTATGAGGGAGCTGTTTACGCGCTAACTGAGACCGGCATCCTGAGCCGCTTCGACGCCAAGACTGGAAAGCAGAGTTACAAGACCCGGATTGATCCGGCGGCGACGGCTTTCACAACTTCGCCCTGGGCATACAACGGCAAGCTTTTCTGCCTGAGCGAGGAAGGGCAAACGTTTGTGATCGCGACGGGCGACGAGTTTAAGTTGTTGCACGTGAATGCGCTGGACGATATGACCCAGGCGTCGCCGGCACTGGTAGGCGAGCGTTTGTTGATACGGACAGAGAGCAAGCTGTATTCGATCCGCCAGGGAAAGTGAAACCCATGGTGGATGGGGCCAGGATTGTCTTCTCTGTGCATCCTTTGTGGAACTCTGTGTCTCTGTGGTGGCCTCTTTTTCGGGTTGAAACCACCACAGAGACACGGAGGACCACAAAGGATGCACAGAGATTTTCGTTTTCCGACAGTTCATTCTGGCTTCATATCCCTGAGTGATGAACAATCGCACCCACATATTGGCCGAGAAGATTTGGCAGTATCATCAGCTGAAACATCAGCTTGAAAAAGGTGATGCAATCCTGGTCCTCTGTAGCCATGACAAGCGGGTGGCCGAAACGGGCGCTCAGTTATTCCTGGAGGGATGGGCGCCGCTGCTGATCTTCGCGGGTGGTCTGGGGTCGGTCACGAGGGGAATGTGGACGGAGCCCGAAGCCGATCAATTCGCCGAGATCGCCATCGGTATGGGCGTCCCACGCGAGAAGATCCTAATTGAGAACCGGTCGACAAACACCGGCGAGAATATTCTCCTCACCCGGCAACTCCTGGCCGAGAAGCAATTGGATCCTCGGCGGTTTATTCTGGTGCAGAAGCCCTACATGGAGCGCCGGAGTTTCGCCACCTTCAAGAAGATGTGGCCTGAGAAGGAATGCATTGTTACTTCACCCCAGGTTTCGTTTGATGAATATCTGGCCGGCTATACGAATAATGAGTTTTCAAAGGATGACGTGATCAGCATCATGGTCGGCGATCTGCAGCGGATCAAGCTCTACCCGGAGAAGGGATTTCAAATTCACCAGGAGATTCCATCTGACGTTTGGTCCGCCTACGAAGAACTTGTCAGGGACGGATATGATCAGCGCCTGGTTGATTGATTCACGTTCCAGGCGTTTGCTCAATAGTTCACCGTTCGAGGTTCATATGAAACCGCTGCGAGAATGAGACACACTGAAACGTCTCCCGCGCGAAACCTTGCCGGAATCTGAGAAACAAACACCCGGTGAGAAGCGTACTGTCTGCATGCCCATCAATCAGATCTCCCAGGACCCAGACGTGGCGAAGGGTTCTGTAAATCCAACCTTGCGGAAACCCCTCCGACTGTGGCCCGGCGTCGCCGCCGTGGTGCTTCAGTGGCTGCTTTGGTTCGTCGTCCCGATCGTCGCTCCCGAAGCGGCCATGGG
Source organism: Pyrinomonadaceae bacterium (assembly GCA_031396065.1). Lineage (GTDB taxonomy): Bacteria > Acidobacteriota > Blastocatellia > Pyrinomonadales > Pyrinomonadaceae > PSRF01. Next base: position 19,485 of record JANNJZ010000193.1, read on the forward strand.
CGCATTCCTTGGAGCAATCGTTTGTGCCCTGGCGATCGTCGCGTGGTGGCTGTTCTTCAGCCGGGCGCCCTGGGCCGAGCGTGTGGGCGCCATCGTGTTGATGATCATCGCAGTGATCGTTACCAAGCGCGTCGTTCACCCGTCTATTGCGAACGGGATGATGGGGATGATGCTGCCGGTGTATTCCATTCCGGTTCTATGCCTCGCGCTCGTCGGCTGGGCGGTCGTCACCCGCCGGCTCTCGACCGGATTGCGCCGAGCGTCATTGGTCGCTGCGGTTTTGCTCGGATGCACAGTGTTCACCATCATCCGCACTGGCGGCATGACTGGTGAGGCTGGTTCCGATCTCCATTGGCGCTGGACGAAGACGCCCGAGGAACGCCTTCTGGCCCAATCCCAGGACGAGCCGACGGCCCTCGCGGCTGTTCCGGCCGCCCAGTCATCAGCGGAGACCGCAACCGACTGGCCCGGTTTTCGCGGACCCGGACGCGATGGCATCAGTCACGGTGGACGGATCGAGACCAACTGGTCGGCGTCGCCACCAGTCGCGATGTGGCGCCGGCCGGTCGGACCCGGCTGGTCGTCCTTTGCGGTGCGCGACAATTTTCTCTATACACAGGAACAGCGCGGCAACGAGGAGATCGTCTCCTGTTACAACCTGACCACCGGTCAACCAGTGTGGAAACACCGCGACGCGGCCCGCTTCTGGGAGTCGAATGCGGGCGCCGGTCCACGCGGAACACCGACGCTGAGCAACGGGCGCGTTTACACACTCGGTGCAACCGGAATCCTAAATGCGCTGGATATCCGCAACGGCTCCGCAGTTTGGTCACGCAATGCAGCTTCTGATACCAAGACGAAATTGCCGGGTTGGGGATTCGCGAGTTCGCCTCTGGTGGTTGGTGATGTCGTCATCGTCGCCACTGCGGGCGCACTCGCCGGCTATGATGCCGCCACCGGGAACCCACGCTGGTTGGGCCCAACAACCGGCAAAGGTGGTTACAGCTCGCCACACCTGGCGACGATTGGTGGGGTCGCGCAGGTCCTGCTGGTGAACGGAGAAGGCGCTACCAGTGTCAACCCGGCCGACGGCACGTTGCTCTGGAAGCATGCTTGGGAGGGCGACAGTATCGTCCAGCCGGCTGTCTCTACGGACGGCGACGTCCTGATCGGCAGCGGCCCCGGCCTCGGCTCAGAAATCGGCGTGCGCCGCGTCGCGGTGGCCCACGGAACTGACGGATGGACCACCACAGAGCGCTGGACTTCGATCGGGCTGAAGCCTTACTTCAACGATTTCGTCATTCACAAGGACCTGGCCTTTGGCTACGACGGCAGCAACCTCGCGTGCATCGATCTCAAGACCGGCGAGCGCAAGTGGAAGGGCGGACGCTATGGCCATGGCCAGATCGTGCTGTTAACCGACCAGGACTTGCTCCTGGTGGTATCGGAGGAGGGCGAACTGGCGTTGGTCAGGGCGGTCGCCGATCAGTTTACTGAGCTCGCGCGCTTCAAGGCGATCGAAGGCAAGACCTGGAACCACCCCGTGATCGTCGGCGACGTGCTGCTGGTTCGCAACGACCAGGAAATGGCAGCGTTTCGGATGGCGCCCGCGAGCCGCTGATTCTCAATTATCGGTTCCTGGTAGCGCGAGACATGCACACACAAGTGAGCTCTCTAAACACAGTAAAAATGAACTCATAATGCGGTCGTTTAGAGAGCACACTTGTGTGCCCCTTGCAGAACAACTCAATCGTCGGTCATTCGTAGCGCGAGACAGGCGCACAAGTGCGCTTTCTAAACAAAGTAAAAAATGAATTAACTTGAGTAGAACGTTCAAGCAGTCAGAGAAACCCGAGATGATCCACTTGCCAATCACCATCGTGGAAGAGCCTCCTGATTCTGCCGATGCTGTACATCTCATCAACGAGCTCGATGCCTATCTCATGGGGCATCCATATCCGCAGGAAAGTCGTCACGCCTTTAGCGTCGACAAACTTTTGCGTGAGGGTGTCATCTTTTTTGTAACGCGGTCCCAGCAGGAGCCGGCCGCTTGTGGCGGCATCAAGCTGTTTGGTTCCGAATATGGCGAAGTCAAACGAATGTATGTCCGCCCTGGGTATCGCGGATTGGGGCTGGGTAAGGGAATGCTCAATCATCTCGCTGAGTATGCTCGAGGACGGCAGGTGAATCTGTTGCGGCTGGAAACAGGTATTTATCAGACGGAAGCGATCGGACTATACGAACGTTACGGTTTTCACCGTCGGCCGCCATTTGGGGAATACAGGGAAGATCCGCTGAGTGTCTATTTCGAGAAGTCGGTCATGTGATATTGGCCTTATGCCTGAGGAGCGTGGGTAATCTGAGACTGTTGGTGGGATCGGTGGCGTGTGTTTGTGGTTCGTTGTGTAGAAAGCACACTCGCGTGCCCGGTGTAGGAATAACTCAATCACGGTTTTGTAGCGCGAGGGGCGCACAAGTGCACTCTATAAACGGGGGATAAGCAGGAATGGTTTTGAGCCCGGAGGGCTATCAGAAAGTAGCCGGGTCGCAAGGTAACGCTTGCGCCCAGGAAACTACCTGGTTGGGCTTTGCACAAAAAGTCGTTCGACCGTTCAAATCCCACTTAGCCCGCGGTAGCGGGCGACTGCGTAAAGCCTGGGGTGGAGCGGAGCGGAACCCCAGGAATCGCGGACCGAGGGACCGCAGCCCGCGGTAGCGGGCGACAGCCCAGAAATCACGGTAAACACTGTCGCCCGCTACCGCGGGCTGGGACTCCGTATCCCCGTTCGGAGCGAGTCTCACAGCATCAATTTGGATGTTTTGTCAAAGCCACCCTGGTGGCTAACGAACCCCGCGTAATAGGCAACTTGTCGTCGGTACAATAAAAAGCCTGACGCGAAAGAGTCTTAAAAGCAGACCTGAATTGCGACGGGCACGCCTTTCAAGTTTAGGCATCTTGTCTGCGCGAAACAATCAACCACAGAGACAGAGAGAACACCGAGGTTGCGCAGAGAACAGAGACGACGGGCTTTTCGGGCAAGCCTCTACCACTGAAATCAACCTAAGGAGATTGCATGACCACCACAACCAAAATATCTGTGAGGGCTTTGGCGCTCGGAGGAAAGTTCATCGGCGAGCACGTTGGCTTTGCAACGATTGCCATTTACGGACCAGCAGATGCCGCGAATCCTTTAGCGTCTGGTCTGACAAATCAGGGACTGGTAACGAACACCGATGGCTCCGGTGTTACGGCCCTGATCATGGACCAGCCCTATCCCTGGGGCTATCCGGTGCGCGCCGATCAAGCAACGGACTTCACCGCGGAAATTCCCTTGGCGGAACCCACGGTACTGACCTTCGTGGCGACCTCGGTGGCCGATCCTCGAATTTCGGCGTCGTGCAATCGTTGGGTACTCCCCGGTGTGCCGCTTACCGGAGCGATGGCGGTGGTAATGGTGATACCTGGTCTACTGACGGCGTTGACCGAGCCGGCAACCGGCGCTTCAGTTATTGAGGGAAGCCCGACGACCATCACGGCCCAGGTGCGCATGATGTGCGGCTGTTTGATCGACAACCTGTTCTGGCCCGCCGCCAACTTTAACGTAGAAGCTATCATAAGCGACGGGGACGAAAGCGAGACTCTGGCCTTGACGTACACGGGCGTGCCCAGCATGTTTTCGACAACCTATACTTTTCCTGGCCCCGGCGACTATGACATTGGCATTGTTGCCACTGAAATGAATGGCAACCTGGGTAGCACCGCACCGGTTGTCGTTAAGGTGACAGCAACGTGATCAGAGAAGATTGACGGAAACAGGGTCAAGGGGAAGGGGTAAAAAACGCGGATTTTCCATATCGTCTTTGGTTTTGGGGGCGTAGGCTATACACATCTTGCTCCGGAGCGAAAACCACTTCCACCCGCAGAGCGGTAGTTGGATGCGCGCATTAGCAGGGAACCGCAAACTATGAAACAACTCTACCTCGTTTTGTGCACGACCTTCCTTCTGTTGTGCTCCTTCTCCATCAATGCTCAGACCGATTTCCCCAGTGTCAAGGCGTTCTCGAAATCGATCTTAAAGGCAGAGGATCAAATAGGCGAAGCTGCGACCGGCGACTTAAACGGTGATGGACTGAAGGATTGGGCGGGCGTAGTTCACCGAAGACCAAAAGACTCTTCACCCACCTATCAACTCTATGTCCTTCTCCGGCGGCCGCAGGGTGGCTTTCATCTCGCCGAAAAATCGATCGAGGAGGAGAATCCAGGGATGGGATGTTGTTGGGTTGAGGATCTGCAGATTCGAAGTTCAAGCATTTACATCCAAAACAATGCCAAGGACGTTGGTACCATGGAGGCAGTAACCCACCAATTCAAGCTACATAAAGGCGAGTGGCGGCTGGTTGGATTAAGAATCTACCACACAGATCATAGTCCTGGTGCCCCCGGAACGCTTGATACTGAAATGAATTTCCTGACCGGGTTAGTGATTGAAAAGCGGCAGAAGGGTGCCAGGAAACCCGTAACCAAGAGTCGCCGCAAGAAATTTGCCACCTATCTGCTTAAGGACTTTGACTTCTCAGGTGGGTTCGGCAACGAGCCAGTTCCGTAAAAGGCAGTCGCATAAATTGGATCGACAGCTATCGACTCCTGGAAAGTGATCCGCGTGAATCGTCCCTTGTACCAGATTGAGCGTGGCAATCACGCTGAGCTTCTACATTGATCAATATTTGATCACCCACCGTTTTACTTGCAGCCTGCCAGTCTACACATCCGCTCAGCGTGAAGAGAGTTGGCCGCCGCTTTCTTACCTCAGGAATGACTATCGATCTGTCTCGGGTCGCTCACGTACGCATTCGGTCGCCCGCTTCACGGTTACGTTTGTTCGAAAAAAATCACTCTTAGTCGAAAGCACGAGTCCCAAGCAACTTCATCGTGCTGGACTCAAAGGACAAACGTTAAGAAGGATGGCTAAAACTCATGAAGGAAAGAATACTCACCGTTGTACTGGCAGGGATGCTTCTTGCCGCAACAGCTACAGCAGTTCAGGCCGCGCCCGTTACTTACTATTTTTCGGGTGTCCTCAACGACCCTTTCGGAACTCTTCCGGTTGGGACACCATTCTGCGGCTCATTTACATACGATGACGCTCAGCCGTTGAATACGCCTTTGATAACTTATCGCGGCGATTACCACTATACGAATTTTTCGGTCACTATCGGCAGCGTCACCGTGACAGACTCGGGCACTGGACCGCTGCATGTCTTTGATAACCCTTATCCGACCGACTATTTGTTTATTTATACGTTTGGGGTTACAGGCTCGTTCGGCGGGCTGACGCTTACACCTGGCGCTGGAATGTCGATCTCATTGCAAGACTTAAACAGAGTGGTCTGGAGCAGTCCCGCGATTCCCGGCCCTGGTTTGAGTTTGAGCAATTTCACGACCAACCCATCATCTCATGCTACTTTTCTAGAACTAAGATCGGCGCTGCCGAATCCATTCGGGACGATAGCTCGCGGTGAGCTGACCGCACTGTCCAACACTCCTGTGCCGGCATGCAGCCTTTGTCTCGCAGCACCATCCGGCATGGTGGCCTGGTATCCCTTCGATGAGCCGTCGGGCGTGCTCTCGGCGGCTGAATTTGTCAATTGGAACAATGGCATTCGCATTAACGGTCCCACCTCCATCCCGGCGGTGGTGAGCAATGGCCTGAATTTCGACGGCATTAACGACTATGTGGAGTCGCCCAATCAAGCCTGGCTCAATCCGGGTACGGGCAATTTGTCGATAGATGCCTGGATCAAGGTTTCTCCTGCGGCCATTACCATAGTGGATAAGAGGAGTGGCGCAATTCCGACGATGAAGGGATACACCTTCTTTGTGCAGTCGGGCAGGCTCTGGCTCCAGCTAGCCAACGGTCTGCCGCCATTTCCCGGCTTCACGAATTACAGTTCCCCTGTGCTCGCTCCTTCCATAACCAACGGCAATTGGCATCACGTGGCTGTTACAGTTGCGCGAACGAGCCCAACCGGGATTACCTGGTATCACAATGGAGTCGCCGTGGGAAACAGTAATCCGACAAACCGGACCGGCTCTCTTACGAATCTCAGTCCTTTGCGCATCGGCACGCGCACAGCCAATACCCCGCTCACCGCCTGGTTCAAAGGGGGAATTGACGAATTGGAAATCTTCAATACTACGTTGAGTAGTACTAATGTCTCGAATATCTTCACTGCAGGAGCGTTTGGCAAATGCAAATGCAAGTGAGCGGATAGGCATTACGATAAGAACAGCCATCACTTGTGGGTGATTCACGGGGACAAGCTGGACGCGCGTCCAGCCGCACCTGTTGCGGTGGATGGGGTAATCTGTGGAGGTATTCGCGCCCAACAATCGTTTGACCCTCGTCAACGCAAACGTTAACGTTCTCACTCATGACAACAATAATTAGAGTGGGCCTTCTTCTGGTTCTGCTAGCCCTTTCCGCGTCAGCTCAGCGTGAAGATAGTTGGCCGCCGCTTTCTTATCTGAGGCATGACTATAGGTCCGTGCCGGTCGTTGCCCACGTGCGTATTCGCGAGGCCGAGATTACCGGCCGAATCGGCGGCTATGAGAATTGGAGGGTAGTGTGTGAAGTCCTTGAATCATTCAAGGGCAAATTACGGAAGCGTGACGTCATAGAGTATTTTCAGGGCGCTGAAGCCGGTCTCAAGAAGGAGTATTTCAACGGAGAGAAGATCGTCTTTCTGCTGGTGGATCATGACGAGGGAAAGAGTGCAGCCAGGTATTCGGTGTTGGAAAACTCCACCTTGCCATATACGTCCGACCGGGTAAGAAAATTGAGGACGCTCAAGAGGTCTTATGCAAGAAGGCCCTCGAGGCATACGTTCGTTTAGAGGTGGGCACCGCCCACCGGTGCGCCGTGGAAGAAACGATGCGGGTACAAAATTAACGGGTGAATGTTCAGTTCAAGGTCTCATCCAAGGTCGTTCCGGTGGGCGGTGCCCACCTCTAAACGAACGATGATAATTATCTGCCGGGCCCCCGTCTTGCCGCGGCATCCGCGGGCCACTATGAAGAGCTGGCCGCGAGCAAATTCCCCACACTCGCGCGAGTGATCGAGTATGCTCCCGGTATGAATGAAAAAGGGAATTCCCCCTTAAACGAATTAACTGAACAACAACCGGCAGAGCCACGCTTTGAATATACGCTCCGTGCCGATGAGCGTCGCGCGGAAGCAGCGCGACAGATGCAGCGGTTTCGCAAAGTCGGCGGGGTGCGCCTTGTAGCCCTGGCTGCCGGGCTGGTGCTGCTTTGGCTAGCTATCAAAGGACAAGCCGCCTGGTGGTGGTTGCTGCTTCCGTTGGTTGCCTTTGTGGCCCTGGCTGTGGTGCAGGACCGCATCACTCGTGCTCGGCGGCGTTGCGAGCGAGCGGCTGCCCTCTACGATCAGGGGCTGGCTCGGCTCGATGATCGATGGGCCGGAAAGGGGTCAACCGGCGAGCGTTTTCTTGATCCAGCTCACCCTTATGCCGGAGATCTGGATCTGTTCGGTCATGGCTCACTATTCGAGTTGCTTTCAACCGCAAGGACGCGGGTAGGGGAAGAGACCCTGGCTAATTGGCTGCTGGCGCCGGCAGCGACGGACACTGTCATGCGCCGCCAGGCCGCCGTTGCTGAGCTTCGTCCCATGCTTGATTTGCGCGAAGAGCTGGCGCTGCTCGGGCAAGATGTTCGTTCCGGGGAAGACGCTGCAGCGCTTGCAGTTTGGGCCGCCGCTCCAACGTGGACCATCGCGCGGTCCCTGCGCGTCACCGCAGTCGCCCTGGCGGCTCTCGCCTTAATCGGAGTCATCGTGTGGATTGCCGGATTCGGCGCTCTTCCATTTTTGTTGGCGCTAATCCTGGGGAGGGTTTTCGCTTTCCGACTGCGAGGCCAGGTGAAGGATGTCATCAGCGCAGTCGATGGTCCGGGCCGCGATTTGGCACTGCTCTCCCAGGTGCTGAGCCGGCTCGAGCGCGAACGGTTTTCAAGTGCACATCTGACGGAGTTGCGCGCGGCGTTGGATGTTGATGGCCTGGCCCCGTCCCAACAGATTGCCAAACTCAATGACTTGATTAACCTGCTCGACGCGCGACGCAACATGATGTTCGCGCCATTCGCCACCATCCTGCTTTGGCCGGAACAACTCGCGTTTGCAATCGAGCGTTGGCGCCAAAGCGCAGGTCCTGTCGTAGCACGTTGGCTGGCAGCTGTGGGCGAGTTTGAAGCGCTCAGTTCACTAGCCAGTTATTCCTACGAGCATCCACAGAATCCTTTCCCCGAACTCGTGGCGGGGGACGCATCTTTTGACGGCGCAGAGTTGGGCCACCCGCTAATCCCTGAATCACGCAACGTTCGCACAGACCTGCGGCTCGGCGATGAGTTGCGCGTGCTGATTGTCAGCGGATCGAATATGTCAGGCAAGAGCACGTTGTTGCGTACGGTGGGGATTAATGCTGTGCTGGCGATGGCGGGAGCGCCGGTCTCTGCGCAACGATTGCGCCTCACTCCGCTGACGGTCGGAGCCTCGATTCGTGTCCAGGATTCCCTACAAGCCGGGGCCTCGCGGTTCTATGCGGAGATCACGCGTCTGCGACAGATCGTGGAGTTGACCAAGGGCGGGCCACCCGTACTCTTCCTGCTGGACGAGATTCTTCACGGCACCAACTCGCACGATCGTCGCATCGGTGCTGAAGGAATGGTGCGCGGCCTGATGGAGCGTGGTGCGATTGGTCTGGTAACGACTCACGACCTGGCCCTGGCCCAGATTGCTGAAGAGCTGGCACCGCGCGCGGCCAACGTCCATTTCGAGGACCATCTCGAAGGGGGAAAGATGACCTTCGACTATCTTTTGCGACCCGGTGTGATCGAAAGAAGCAATGCCCTGGAGTTGATGCGCTCAGTTGGACTCGATGTCTGAGCCGACACAATCGGATCCATATTGGTTAGCGATTTTGAGTCCGATCCTGGATTGAGATAGTCACCCGGATTAGCTTACATGCATACGTGCGTTTAGAGGTGGGCACCGCCCGCCGGGACGGCGTGGCAGAAACGAGCCGGGTAATGAATAAAACCTGATTATTTGTGTGAATGGTTTCATCCCACGGCGCACCGGTGGGGTGCCCACCTCTAAACGTACGAGACCTTAAACGGCGGTCCGTCAGTTTGTAGGGTGGCACTCCGTGGGCACCCCAATGGTGCGCTCGCGATTCTTTGATTTCAATCAAGCGAGCTGACGGATCAGTGTTATGGGCGAGATCAGCAAATGGTTAACGCACGACGACCAGAAGGACCTATTCGAAGTAATTGTTGCGGTCGCTTTGAACCTTCTGTTTCTCGTGCTGATCACATTGTTGCTTTGGTCTCTGAACAGGCCAGGGTTGGCGTTTAGCCTGGCGAAGGGTTACGGGCTTTTATGGATCGTCACCTGGGTGAGCGCTGCGTTGCTAAACGTTGCCCAACGTTTGTTCCGAGTGAATATTTACGACCACGGAAACGCCTATGTAGTTTCGAACCTGGTGGTCAGTTGCCTTTTGCAATCGGCGTGGTCGGTGTTTGCTGCGATCATGGTTCACAGGTTTACTACGGGCGTGCTCATCTGGGTGATCGTGATCCTTTACACCGTCGGAGCCCTTTCATGTTTTACCGCTTACTTGGCTGTGTCTTCGTTTTTCCAGGGTCAGATTTACAGGCTAGTCTCTCTACCACTCGCACTCATTATCTTCATCATCGTCAGCGTGGTTTTGTAAGGGCGACACTCCGTGGCCGCCCCGGATCGTTCGTAACACCGATCTCCGATTACGACTCGGATCGTTCGCAATGCGCACTTGTGCGCCGATCTCGCGCTGCCACACGTGATTGACTATTCCGCACGGGGCACACAAGTGTGCTCTCTAAACGATCATATGATTAACTGAATCGCGGTCGTTGCTGTGAAACGATCATTTGATTAATTCAAGCCTCCGGTCGTGGTACCTGCGAGATAGCTTCTTGCACCTGGGCTTATACAAGAATATCCTCTCAGCCTTCAAAGTAACGGTTCCCATAACGATTCTACGAACCTGTAACGTTCGACGGCGGACGAAAACCTTTTATGAAAACATCTCGGCGTTATCTCAGTCTGTTGAGCGCTGGTGCCTTACTCCTGGCCGCGATTTTGGGTTGTAACAAAATTGGCTCAGGTCCACGTCCCCAATGGACCAAGGGCAGAAAAATTGCCGGGAAACAGCAGGGACTCTCGCACATTTCGGGCATTGTGGTTGATGAGAAATTTGCTTATGTGACGATGGGTGGAACTATCGCCGACCAGAATGAAGGTACCAGTGGATTGCGGAAAATAGCCCTGGGCTCAGGGGAAGTGACCACCCTCGACGACGGTAAGATCATGCCGCAGTCGGGAAACGGCGGAATTGCGATTGATGAAAAGTATGTTTACTGGAACGCCGGTGGCAAGATTTGGCGCCTGGCTAAAGATGGAGGACGGCCTGAGCCGGTCGCGTCGGAACGTGTGGGCATCGGTGTGGATATGGTGGTGGACGATGAAAAGGTCTACTGGACCAATCACGGGTACTATTCGGCAAACAGTCCAACCAAACCGAGTCCGATTTACGCAGTCGCAAAACAAGGTGGACCAACCGAGATTTTTGCGGACCAGCAGCACATCCCACATAGTCTGGTCACGGATGATAAGTTTGTCTATTGGGTCACCCCATCCAGCATTTTGAAACAAGCCAAAACGGGCGGGCAGGTACAAGTGGTCTATCAGGCCGCCGACAAAGAAGGCGTCGATGAGTTGGCTCAGGATGCCGAGAGTCTTTACTTTGGTTTTCGTGGTGCCGGCGAATCACGTTGGGCACTCCGCAAAGTTGCCAAGTCAGGCGGTGAGCCACAAACGCTGGTGAAAAGGTACTCGGTCAAGCCCGTCGCGGTGGATGACACCAATATCTACTTCTTCGATGAAGAAGGCATGACTAGTGATGTGTTCTGCAAAGTGTCAAAAACTGGGGGCGATGTGGTAAAGCTTGATACTGGTTATTCCAGCGGCGTCATCACCCAGAGTAAAACGCTGGTCTATATTGCTGGTTTGGACGACATCTACAGTTTTGCCAAATGAGATAGGAATGTTCATGGCAGTTATGAAACCGGGCGCTGATCGTGCTCGCCACCAGCGCGACCCTATTTGGGTGGGCCGGCTGCAGTGCCAAACTCAGCGGTAGTCAAGCATTCAAGCAGGGCCAGACTTCGTAAAGGAGAAAATATGTTGAAACGAAATCCGATTTGGATGATTTGTCTCTCACTCTCAACTTTGGCAATTGTGTGTTTGCCCTCAACAACCGCGCAAGTGCAAGAATTCGCAAACCATGCTCAAGCAGAGTTCAAGACGGGTGATCCACTGCCAGATGTCGATGTGTCACTGGATAGGAAGCCTTGCTGCAGAAATGCAGCGAAAGCCAAGACTGACAAGAACGGCGAGTTCAGCATTAAGGAGCTGGCCGCCGGGACTTATGCGGTAGTCGTCAACCCTCCTGCTTTGACAAACGCGGCAGCCAAGAGCTTTTTCGAGTCACGCTCGAATACTGTCCGCCTCAAGATAGAAATTGGGCCCAAGAAGACCGGCGCCACAACTTCGCTCGTCGTAGACTTGCTTTTGAAGGACGGTAAGCTCGCTAGAGTTCCGGTGGAAGGCTCAATGGCAAACAGGCGAGGACCAGGGCAAAGCGAGAACGAAATCACGATCGAGGTTGGCGATCGCCAGTCGGTCAGTGGAAAAATTGCGACTGTAGTCAAACGCCCCGCATAGAGGGAGCGCCAGGCAATTTGGGTGGTGACTTAGTTTGAAAATCTCTGTGCGTCTTCTGTGTACTCTGTGACTCTGTGGTGGTGTTTGCCGAGTAAATTCACCACCGAGACACGGAGACCACAAAGGTTGCACAGAGAAAAGCTCAAATTAGGCCACTACCGCAATTTGGCCCACCGTCAACCACCTCATCAACAGCGGGCGGCTCGAGCTTCCTGTGAACCAACCACGACGTCTTGAATGGTGCAATCAAAGGGGTCTTCACATAGCGATGAAGCCGTAAACGAATCTTGGTATTTACCTCGCGAAACAGCGGCCGTCGAGCGTCTAACCCTTCCGGCTCCTCGTGGAATTGTCTCTAACCAGGACCGTCGGCCGGCGGTGGCCCCCGGCGTTAGCTGGCGCCGAGCAACTAAGCTATTATTGCCGAAATCAAACCGTCCTCTCCCGTTTACAGCTCTATGAGGTACCAACGATGACAAAAGTACGTATGACAGCTCTGGCTGCCGGTTTATTCTTTCTTTTAACCAGTGCGACGTTTAGCAATGCGCAGGAGCCGGCTTCGCAGCTGACCGCGACCGACGCGCAGACTGACGAGCAGAAGCTGAAAGAAAAGGAAGCGGCGGAAAAGAAAGCCACGGCTTTGCTTGAACAGATTGTCGGGGAGGTGCAGGTGCTCAGGCTGCCTGAGAATCGCATTCGCGTTCAAATTGCGGCCGGGGATTTGTTGTGGAAGCGCAATGAAGCGCGCGCGCGTTCCATGTTTTCGCTGGCCGGGGATGGCGTCGCCGAGATGATGCGCAGCACCGATGGCAACGCGCAACGCTGGGCCGCTCAGTTGCGGCAGGAGGTGGTGATGACTGCCGCACAGCACGATGCGGTGCTCGCCTATCAACTATTAGCCAACACTCGATCGCTAACGCCGGCTACCGAGACCACAAATAACTTTCGACGTCCTAGCCCGGATTTTAATCTCGAGGAGAATCTGCTGGCGCGAGTGGCGGCCATCGATCCGAAGCTGGCCGCGCTGAAAGTAGAAGAGGCGATGGTGAAGGGTCAGTATCCAAACACGCTGGCTCAGGTGCTCGCTAATCTGCAGCGGCAGGACAAAGAAGCTGCCGCAAAGCTCACGGCGAAGGTTGTAAGCAAGTTGCAATCGGAGAACCTGCTTGCCAATACGCAGGCCCAGTCGTTGGCGATGAATCTCCTCCGAGCCGGGCCGCTTCCTTCGCAGACTGCAACCGGCAGTGCTCCGGCGGTTGCGAGCCAGACAATTTCGAATCAGGCGTCGCTCTCCGGCAGGCAAAACAATGCGGGCGGAGCAGTGCTCGGCGAATCATCGTTTCAGGACATGATCAACACAGTAATCGATGCAGCCTTGAGGGCCACGCCGCAGGCCGCGAGCAATCAACGAGGGGGAAATAATCAGGGCGGACCAAACAATGGACGTGGCCGAGGCAATTTTGGCGGTGCGCAGAATGCTGAACAAAGCGCGCCCACTGCTGGGCAGATCGAACAGCAAAATGCCCGGCGGTTGTTGGCCGGATTGCAGTCCCTGTTGCCACAGATTGATCAATATCTTCCGTCCCGGGCGACTGCGGTCCGCAATAAATTGACTGAGATGGGTATGGGGAATCGTTCAACAGTGGACATGAGTCAGATCACCACCTTGATGCGTGACGGCACCGCTGACACGCTGGTGGCCGCCGCGACGACCGCTCCGGGACCACTCCAGATGAGGCTCTATCAACAAGCTGCGGATAAGGCGCTTGAGGAAGGAAATGTGGAGCGGGCGCGTCAAATTGCCACCGACCATCTTGACGAAACTACCCGAGCGCGGGTGTTCCAGAAGGTCGACTTTCAAGTGCTGGCGAAGAAGGTTGATGCAGAGAATATGGATCAATTGCGGCAGACCCTGGCCAGTCTCCAGTCTGACGATGAACGAATTGAGATGTTGCTGCAGTTAGCCGCGCAAGTCCAATGGGCCGGAGGCAACCAAAAACCAACCATTGCTGCGCAGGGAGATCCTAAACTCGCCCTTAAGTTTCTGGGAGAGGCTCAGGGCTTAACTAATCGTCGCGCGACCAACTATAGACAGTTTGAGCAGCAGTTAAGAGTTGCCGACGCTTTCGCGGCCCTGGAACCGGCGCGAAGTTTTGAAGTGCTCGATCCGGGGATAGCCCAACTCAATGAATTGCTCGCGGCGGCGGCGCTACTAAGCGGATTTGAAGTAAGCATCTTCAGGGACGGCGAGTTGCCGCTCGATGGGGGCAGTGGGCTGGGGGACATGGTGGCGCGTTACGGGCAGCAACTGGCGGTGCTGGCAAAGATAGACTTTGCGCGGGC
>JANNJZ010000482.1:0-3298 GCA_031396065.1 Pyrinomonadaceae bacterium
GTGCTTTTGCCTGAGCCGGTTGGGCCAGTAACCAGAATAAGGCCGTGAGGCCGGTCACAGAGTTCAATAAATGCTGGCGGCAACCCGAGTTCGTGAAGGGGTCTTACTTCAAAGGGTATGGCGCGGAAGACTACTCCGATCCCATTCCTTTGGTCGTAAACGTTGACGCGGAAGCGAGAGAGTCCCTGAATTCCGAATGAGCAGTCGAGTTCTTGTTTCTCTTCGAAAGCTTTCTGTTGATCTTCGGTCATGACGCTGTAGGCATAAGCCTTGGTGTCGTCTGCCGTTAGTATCGGGTAGTCCGGAATGGGATCGAGTTCGCCATGGACGCGCATTCTTGGGGCTGAGTGCGTCGTAATGTGGAGATCTGATCCATTGCTTCTTATTAAGAGTTCGAGGAGTGCCGTAAGCTTCGGTACCGGTTGGCGATAATCAGCCTCGTGGGTATGGTGTGTGTGTTCCATAGTCGGTGATTTAGATCTTCCTTTTTTGTTTGAATTCTAGGAGGCGATTGCTTCTGACTCGCTCACAGTTTCAGAAGGGCATTGGCTTCGGAGAGTAGTCCACTCTTCGGGGTCGATGTGGGCAAAGGCTTCCACGACTTCGGGATCAAATTGGATTCCGCTGAATTTCAGAATCTCTTCAAGTGCGTCCTGGTAACGGCGGCCTCGGCGATAGACGCGATCGGATGTAATAGCGTCGAAGGTGTCGGCGACGGCGAAGACGCGAGCTCCGATTGAAATTTCGGTTTGTTTGAGTCCAAGCGGATAGCCGGAGCCGTCCCACTTTTCGTGATGTTGGCCGACGATCAGAGCGGAGTTTTCAGGGAGACCAAGAGACCGGAGCATTTGTTGCCCTTTAGCAGGATGGATACGCATTTTTATCCATTCCTCATCGGTTAGTGGTGCCGGCTTCTTGAGAACGTGGTCCGGCACGGCAATTTTTCCGATATCGTGGAGTCGGGCGCCGAGTTCGAGGGATATGAGATCGTAACTGGAAAGGCCGAGTTCCTGGCCGAGGCGCACACTGTAGACAACGACTCTTTCTGCGTGGCCTTCGGTCTCGTTGTCGCGGGCATCGAGAGCGAGGGAAAAGGCATGGGCCGCGGTGTGCCAATTGGCGGCTTGGGTTTCGGCGCGGTTACGTTCGTTCGATGTTGTTTGCTTTGTGAGAGTGCGAGAAACAGCACTTAGTAATTCATCGAAGTCGAATGGCTTGATTAAATAATCGGCCGAGCCAGCACGCAATGCTTCGACTGGGGTTTCGATTTCGTTTGTGGCGCTCATTATTATGACGGGCAAGTCGGGGAGAAAATCATGCGCTATGTTCATCAGGTCTATACCGCTCATCCCGCTCATCTTGATGTCAGTGAGCATTAGGTCGATTTGGTAGTCGGGGTTTTTGAGTGTAAGCAACGCCTGGCTGGCGGAGCGTGCGGTAAGGCACTGGTAGCCCGCAGGGGTTAGAGAATCGACGGTTATGCTCAGTATGCAGGGATCGTCGTCTACGATTAATAGGAAGCGTGGCTTGTCGACGACAGCAGCAGTTGAGGGCGTCAATTGTTGAGCCACGGCTTGCGATGTGCTTATTGCCATTTGAGTGGACCTTTACAAGTTCGTAACGTTTAAGTGAGCTTCGTCGCGAATTCTTAGGGGAAGCGGTTATTCATGTTGGGTCTGTCATTGGCGTTGGACCACGTCGGTTCGTCTTACGGCGACTGGTTCGATGGGGTCGGTGGAGGTTTTGTCAGGCTCTGCAGGGAGAATGACTAGAGTGATTCGACGAAGGCCTTTGGCCGCGTCCAACGTCGTAACTCTCCATGCTCTGTAGTAGGCAACTGAAGAAGCAGTCCCGGTCGGTTGCTGATTCCAGCCGAGGCTTACGTAGTCGGAGCCGGTTCCTGTTGACTGTGGGACTTTGATTATTTGATCGCAGTTACCCTGGGTCAGACAAGCTGTAGTGCTGAGGGCGATCTTTTCCCCGTCAGCCACGTTGTCATTGGCTCCCTTTCCGGCAAAAGGATTTCCATCCGGAAGAGCGGAAAGGTTGTAGGCGGCAAGTGTGTTCATTGCAGAGTTGGCCTGAACGTCTGCTCGGCGGCTGCGGTCGACCAGTGAGAGGTGCTCGACATGAACGCGAAAGAGCTGTGCGGCGGCAAGCAGGACGATGGTGAGTACGAGCAAGCCAATGATTGACTCAACTAGGCTCATTCCTCGCTCGTTATCCTTGTGTAGGTGATCAGAGGGGCAGGGATTTTCCAGACGCTTTAGGGGAATTAAAGTCGTGAAATGGATCGTAGTTTTGTTGGGACTTTTGGAGATCATTAGTGTTTTGTCCATTGTTGATTTCAGGAGTTTAATTCCCATTTCACGACTTTAATTCCTCTTCACAAAGCGAAAAAAAGGTGCTCATTTTTTATTCGCCATTTCGCCAACCAACGAGAAGAGCGGCCAATATGCGGCGATAACGATCAGTCCGATAATGACTCCGGCGATTACGAGTGTTAGCGGCTCTACGGTTTTGGAGAGTTTTGCGGTGGAGTCCTGTACGCGACGATCGAGTAGGCGGGCGTAGTTGGAGAGTTGCGTTGCCAAACGGCCGGTCTGTTCTCCTGTAGCCACAGCTGCTGCGAACTCATCGCCGAAGAGTCGAGCATATGGAACGACGGCAGTGGTTAGATCTAATGCACCGCTGCGAAAGGATTCGCGTACGGCTTCAAGCGTTTCTCGGTAGACGACATTGAGCGAAGCCGCTGAAGCCTCTTTGAGGAACTCGGCGGGGGTGATTACCGGCGCGAGAATGCCCATCAAATCGATTACGTGAGCAGCGTTGAATTCTCGAATGAGATTTCCAACTAGCGGCCAGTTAATACTCTTCCGTTGGAACCAGTCCTTACCAGCATCTGTGCGGATCCAATGAACGAATACGGCGATGCCGGCAACCGTCGCGCCTACGGCAAGTATTCCCCACCAGCTAACGAGAAAGGAGCTAAAGGCCAGGAGGCCGCGGGTAAGCCACGGCAGTTTCCCTCCAGTGCCTCCGGATTCCACGCTAAGCAAGGCCGTATACATGCCTTCCATGGTTGGTAAAATGAAGTAGCACAAAATAAAGACGATCACGCTGGCGAGGGAGAGGACGACTGTTGGGTAGATAAGGGCGCTTTTGACCTTTGACATATTCTCGGCGGTGACCAATTGGCGCTCGCCATATTTTGAAAGCATGTCGGAGGGATCGCCCTTGGTTGTCCCAACTCGAATGATGTGGCGGAAGGCATCCGGAAAGACGTCGGGGCGAACGG
>JANNJZ010000232.1:0-1904 GCA_031396065.1 Pyrinomonadaceae bacterium
GTTATGCAACTCTGCTGGGGACTGCCGATAACCTGCAATTGTTCAAATACACAGTGCGCAACGTCGCCCAGCGTCACGGCAAGAGCGCGACGTTCATGCCCAAACCACTCTTCGGCGACAACGGCAGCGGAATGCATTGTCACCAATCGCTTTGGAAAGACGATAAGCCGCTCTTTGCCGGTGATGGTTATGCCGGGCTATCTGAGATGGCTCTCTTCTATATCGGTGGGTTGCTCAAGCACGCAGCCGCCATTGTTGCCTTTGCTGCCCCTACAACTAACAGCTACAAGCGTCTCGTGCCCGGCTTTGAAGCCCCGGTCAATCTCGCCTACTCAGCCCGCAACCGGTCAGCGGCAATTCGTATCCCCATGTTCTCGACGAGTCCAAAGCTAAAGCGATTGGAGTTTCGACCGCCAGACCCGTCATGCAATGCCTATCTGGCGTTTTCCGCCATGCTGCTTGCGGGTCTCGACGGCATCCAAAACCGCATTGACCCTGGAGAACCGCTTGATAAAGACATCTATGATCTGTCGCCGGAACAGTTGAAGAGCGTCCCAAGTCTTCCCGGCTCGCTCGATGAAGCCCTCAATGCGCTCGAGGCCGACAACGAGTTTCTGCTGAAAGGCGATGTCTTTACCCCGCAGTTGATTGAACGTTGGATTGGTTACAAACGGGAGAAGGAGATTCAACCGTTGAGGATGCGGCCACATCCGCTCGAGTTTGGTATGTACTACGATATTTAAGGGTGGAGTTGTGCACCCGTTGGAGGCACACGACCTGGGTAAATGCAGGTTCTCGGCCTGGAAGGCTGTCAGATAGTAGCCGGTGGTCGCAGCGAAGCGCAGACCACCGGACAACATCGACAATGATTTTCCACCCGGAACGGGTGACAGAAAAACTGCTGGCACCCATCCAGGGTGCAGACACCATGGCGCTCCTTCCCGGTGGTCTCCGCTAACGCTGCGACCACCGGCTACTATCTGCCAGCCCTTCAGGCTGGAATCCGCTAGCTAGCTGTTCACATGGACTTGATAGTGGCGTTCGCTTCTAGTGAGCCGGGAGCTTGAGTGTACGGTGAGGAGGGGTGACCAGGGAGAGCCACCCCTACAATTAGCTGGATGGGTCTTACCGTTTGGCTAGCGAAGGGGATGACGAGTATCAGGCAAACTCAAGCGCGCGTGGGGCCATGCGGCGTACCGTCGAGAGCAGTTTTTCAGTCTCGAAGGGCTTGCCGAGAAATTCATCAGCGCCCGCGGCATAACACGCCTTTCGAATTTCGAAGCTGTTTTCCGAAGTCATCACCAAAACCTTCGAGTCGGGGAAATGGGATTTGATGTACTCAAGGATTCGCAACCCGACCTCAGGTGAGTCCATTTCGGGAGGCATATGCAGATCGACGATGGCCACGGCCGGCTCATAGATTGCCATGCGACGCAACGCGGTCTTCATGTCGTTGGCGGTGACCACCTCGTACTCCTCATTGAGTGTCCAAAAGAGTTGTTTGGTGATGGCGTCATCGTCATCGACTATCAGGATTCTAGGCTTCATGAGTGGGAGTCTCCTTACTTCGCAAAACTCGGATTGGCTTCAACCGAAGCAATGCTCATACCTGATTTTGTCCGGGACTGATTTGCTGGGCAAAGGAGAGTTGCGTGCGGTGCAAGAAGCTTTCCTAATAAAATCTCGAAACCAATCGGATAGAGCTGTCCACATATGTAGACGCTAGGAAATTATGAGGAGCTATCCGCAGATTACGTAGATTTCATAGCGCGGCTTAGGCCGCAACCAAAATAAGAACGCTCCATGACTCAGAATCTGGCATGATCGTTTGAAGCAACAGACGAAGAGCCGGAGGCGAGCCATGAAGCGTTTTCTGGAGCGGCACCGCGACCGCATAACTGGAA
>JANNJZ010000296.1:0-8704 GCA_031396065.1 Pyrinomonadaceae bacterium
GCTTGCAGTTGTGCCGTGCTGACCTGCTGCACCTTCTTCACAGCCGCCGCCTTTTGATTCTCGATTACGCTAAACATGTCCGCTTCGGAAAAAAGATATTGTCCTCTCATCTGTTGGTTGTACCCCTTTCTTCAGGTAACAAAAGGTCCTTTGCTTTCATCCCTTCGGCCCAAGTCCGGCACCCGCGCCACTAGCCTTTGGTCGAAACTTGTCAAGTTCATTTGCACGCACCGCACCCATGGCCGCACTAAGAACCTCCGGTGGCTGTGCCCATACATCTGCCGGATTTCGACTGTCGGCGCGGTAGAGTCCAAGATATTCGCCGCGTGTCAGTGTTATGGGTAGCTGAAGAAAGGGGTACAACCAACAGATGAGAGGACAATATCTTTTTTCCGAAGCGGACATGTTTAGCGTAATCGAGAATCAAAAGGCGGCGGCTGTGAAGAAGGTGCAGCAGGTCAGCACGGCACAACTGCAAGCAACACCTGAGAGTGAGTTGGTTAGTCAGTTAGTTGAACAACTTCGATTGAATGTTCCAGTCATGAAGCAGCCTTACGTTGCCGAGAGTGGGGAGGCCCAGGTGGACGTAAGCAGAGATCCCCATCGGGCGATTTTCGATCGGAGTGGACCGTTCTACGTACTAGGGACCAAGACAGTTATCGCAGTACCGTTTGAAGGAGATAGAGAACTGTTTACGGTACAGCCCAATACCTTTAGCACCATGAAACCCATGGCGGAGCTTGCTGGGAATGAAATTCGTTTGACGTATGAACAAGCTGAACCGAACAGCGAAGCTATCAAAGCTGCTTACACAAAGACGCTTCAGGAAATAGAGCAGTATCTTGGTTGGCAGCGACCTTCAGCCGAAGACTTCAATACCCAACTTGAAGGCTTGATTAGACAGGGAGTCTCAGAGCGAAAGCAAAAGCTCGCTGCAGGAGCGGCCATGATCGGATCGCTAGGATTACCAACTGCCAAGCCTGAGTGAAACCAAAAGAGCAAAGCCGAGCGCGACGGTTCTTTTCTTAAGTTTGTGTTGACCGCAGCCCACATTGCCCTTGTTCACTGAGGCGAGATCGATCCTCGCCTACAAGGTTCCCGAGAGCGGATTACTTGCGTAAGTCATGAATCTTCAACGTTCACAAACGAGAATCGGAGAACTGCTGTCGATCTTCGTCACGCAAATAAAGACCTACGGCGCGCTTCGCCATTCAGACATTAACGTGATTTCGGAAGACGTGCTTATCCCGCTGTTTCGAGAACTCTATGGCTACTTGCATATCGAGAACCTAAATCGCACCAGAGGCGTCAACTACCCTGGTATTGACTTGGCTGACGGTGAAGCGAAAGTTGCGTTTCAGGTTTCATCTACTCCGACAAGCGAAAAGGTGAAGGACACCTTAGAGAAGATAGTCAGCCATCAGCATTACAGAAAATATGATCGTTTTATTGTTTATGTTTTGTCCGAGAAACAAAAGTCATACCCAAGCGCAACCTTTAGGAAAACCGTTGGAGATCTTTTTGAATTCGACCCTGCAAAGGACATTCTTGATTATCGAGATCTGATCAGGGACATATCCGGTTTATCACCCGAACGCACCTGGCGAATTGAACAAATTCTGGAAGAGCATTTTGGTTTACCTGGCCAGCCTTTCTGGAGCGATCGTTCTGATCTTCCTCCTGAGTCACTTTTTCTAAACTTGCTAGAAGTGACTATTCCGGACAGTTTGTTCATAGGTAAATCGATGGCGAATCGCAAAGAAGTAATTGCAAATTCGCGGGGCCGGGCCCTAGAACTGAATCACAAATGCGGATCGCGGGATGTTGTTCGCGCCGCACTGGAACAAAAAGGCCTGAAGTTTGGCGTGGACTGGGAAGTTTATAGCGGCACAATTATCACATTTCACGACGTGACGGATGACACCTGCCCACTAGCGCAAATCATCGATGCTGGCACTGTGGATTGCTTGACGCCTGTTCAGTTCTACAACAAGAGCGAAGACCATGAGCGGGTCTTCAAATCACTATTGCGGCGCTGCCTTCAGCAAAAGCTTTACCATCTCGGGGTAAAGTGGCAACAGGACGGGAAGCTTTACATTTTCACGGGAAAGGAAGGTGAGGCGGGGCGAGACGAACAATGGCAGGCTCAAAAGAAAGCGACGCGCAAAGTATTTGAGATCACGCCGCAGCGTGACGAACCTAAGAAGACGTGGTACTGCAAACACTTGGCATTTCAAAGTCAAATCTATCGGTTTGCTTCGACGTGGTACTTACTTATCAAACCTGAATGGTTCTTTAGCTCCGATGGCTATTCCGAGTACAAATATTCCAAAGACAAAGTTTCCTGGCTAAAACGCCGCGAATGGAATGCTCACGTATTCAATCACCTAAAGTTCTTGACGTACTTCTTAAAAACCGACAAAGAACCAGGATTGTTCGAAACCAATAAGGTTTATCCGTACTTGAAATTTGAGCGTTTGAAGTTTTTTTCGAACGCGCCTGGCCTCGATGACTCTGATTGGCTAAACCGGGAAGAAAAGACGGATCGAGAGAAGTTGGAGACGGAGGAAGGACTGGTTCCATTACCGTTCTAAGCTATGCAACTACATACGATTAAAGAGCCGGAACTGGAGTTTGGCCGAGGAAGACACATTTGTCCTCGTGCGGGTATTGCCCAGCACGATGTTTATGATGCCCGCTTCAAGGCAAGACGAGACAAAGTGCTTATAGGGGCCGTGGGTACAAGCGCCGGGTTGGATAAGCTATCGCAATGGATTGATCGTTGCACTCGGGTAATTCCGTCCAAACCTGATAGTAAGCAGCCCAATCTATTTCCAGCGTTCTGCGGGTTCAACAGTGAAATCGGTTTTAGGGCGACAATGGTATTTGAGGAGGAGATTACCCGCAGTCTCAAAGTCTCTGACCTCAGGTCATTGAAAAAAATTAAACGGCATGGTGCCCTAGTAGATGCTCTGCTGGATCTGTATTACCCGCAAATTAGGTTTCTGATGCAGAATCGCGTGGTAGATGTTGGCGTAGTGGTTCTTCCTGACGACATCTATAACAAGGTTGCCAAAGTTACGAGGGGGTCTGTGGAGGAAGAGCTAGAAGATGAAAGCGCAGAAGTGTCGTTCCTGGAGAACAATTTTCGTCGCGCGCTGAAAGCGAGGGCCATGCATCTTGGCAAACCGCTACAACTCGTGCGTGAGGGTTCTCTACTTGACAGCACTGGACGACAGGATCCGGCCAGCAAAGCGTGGAATTTCTGTACAGCTCTCTACTATAAAGCCAATCAAACCGTACCTTGGAAGTTGGCGGTATCTCCTAGTCGCCTTCCGACTTGTTTTGTGGGCATCAGCTTTTACCGCAGTCGAGATAAAAAGGTTTTGAATACAAGTTTGGCTCAGCTGTTCGACGAACTCGGCAACAGTGTCATTCTCCGCGGAGATCCCGTAATACTTGACAAGGAGGATCGGCGGCCACACCTGAGTGAGCAGCAAGCCTTCGAACTCTTGCAGCGAGCTTTAAAGGAATATGAGGTCGCATTAGAAAACAATCCGGCTCGTTTGGTAATTCATAAGTCATCAAACTTTAGCGATGCTGAGCTTATTGGTTTCAAAGCTGCGATCAGCCAACAGAGGATTCAACGGGTAGACTTCGTGACAATCCTGGATACGAAGGTAAGACTCTTTCGCGAAGGATTCTATCCTCCTCATCGTGGTACACACTTGGAATTTGACGACGAGCACCACTTGCTTTACACGAGAGGATCCGTCCCTTATTACCGCACTTACACCGGAATGTATGTTCCACACCCATTAGACGTCCGAATAGTGGAGGCAGACGAGTCGCCTTCGCAAATCTGCCGAGAGATCCTAAGCCTGACTAAAATGAATTGGAATAACACTCAGTTCGACGGTCGGTTGCCAATTACGCTGCAGTGTGCACGCCGTGTTGGCGAGATTATGAAATATCTCCGGCCGGAAGACGGCGAACCGCAGACGAGTTATAGCTTTTACATGTAAGCGCGGATGATTTACTGCTTTGATACAAGTGCGATTAATCAGCTATGCGATGACGCGGAGCGAGAACCGATAGTTGCAGGCCTGCTTGCGGCGCAAAGTGTCTATGTCACGGCAGTAAACTGCGTGGAAGTCCTAGGAACGAAAACTGAGGGGCGTCGCGAACAACTTCAGGCTCTGCTGCGAGAGCTAGCAAGAGGGCAAGAACCGCTTGCGTTACCAATAGATCTCCTGAAACTACGGACGTTGGAGTACGCAGCCGGGATCGACCGGCTTGCGTCCAAGGAACTGAATTATGGAATGTCCGTTGACGATTACTTTGGGTTGGATGGCAAAGAGAAAAAAGAGGTTCAGGATCTTAGAGATCTGTGGGAGAGGTCATTCGAGGTATTTGCCAAAGTAAGGTCAACATTCGACCAGATGTTCAAGGATGGCAAAGCAGAAAGGCCATCATCATTTGCCGTCTTGATTCGGGAGCATTACCAAGAAGAGGCATTTTTGTTTTCGATGATGGAGGATTTGTACACTATCACGGGGGAGAAGCTGCCCGCCAACAAGCTCAATGATTTCTTTGGCGGAGTACCTGAATGGCCAGTTGTCTTGCTGGGATTAGCATACGCCTCATTTGCGCGCTCTATGAAGGCAGAAGGGTACGGTCACAAAGGAAAGGCGGGAGCGATAGATTTATGGTCGTCAGCGTATCTGCTACATGCGGATATTTTCGTGACGCACGACAAGGACCAATTTCGTGGATGTCGTCTGGCCAACATGGCTAATCCGAGACAGGCTCGCGTGCAACGCTATAACGAATTTCGTCAGAGATTACTGATTGGTTGATCCACTTGTCAGGTTAGGATTTGACCCCGCCTCTTTTAGTAATCACTTTGCCTCGCGTTCTCACACACATTCAAATGTTAACAACGGCGCATTGTTTTCGGATCACAGTCACCGAACAATTTGATCTCTTCTTCGGCTCTTTTTGGATTTGTAGCAGGCGAATATTGCTTGTAAGGAAACTCCCACACTTGTCGCAGCGTCGACACTGACGCGCGACTCATGATAAAAGCGAACTGTATTAGAAGGTTTTGTGCAGTATTAGAAATACCCTTCAACCTCTAACCGCAAACGAAGGGTATAGTTCCTGATTCATTTCCCCGGCGCATCCTCGAAGATGCGTACGACTCGATGTTCTCAACCAACGGTCTGCATCGCGCCGTTTCACTTGGGCGGTGAGCTGCTTGTGAATCAGCTATGAAGCGAGAGATCAAACTAGTCAACGGTACACCTAACAAGCGGATGTACTGGTCCATAATTAGCGACTATAACTTGAACACCGCGATTTGTGAGCTTATTGACAACGCCTTAGATATATGGCTAAAGGGCAGCCAGAAGCCTTTTCTCAAGATCGCGATTGATGTCGATATCAAACGACAGGTTATTACAATTGTGGATCGTGCCGGTGGTGTCGCGGCTGAGGACCATCAGATGTTAATTAGTCCAGGGGCGAGTAACAATGATCCTGACGACCAAATTATTGGCCTGTTTGGAGTGGGCAGTAAACGCGCAGTTGTAGCTCTCGCTGCAGACATTAAGATCCTTTCACGTCACAAGAATGAGCAATCCTATGAAATAGATATCTACGACGACTGGCTTAAGAGCGATTCCTGGGAACTCCCCGTTTATGAGATTGAGGACATAGAAGAGAATACGACTCTTATAGAATTGACCAAATTAAGGATCCATCCCTCTGAAGAAGATCTAGCAAGTTTGAAATCTCACCTTTCAGAAACATATGCCTTCTTCTTGAAGAAACCGAATTTTGAATTAGTCGTAAACAACGAGATTCTAGCTGAGATCGAATGGGATTTATGGGCTTACCCTCCAGGGTTCGAGCCTCGATGTTACCTGTTTGAAGTAAGCACGGAGGATGGTGGCAAGGTGGGCGTTGAAATCAATGCGGGTTTGATTAAGGAAAAGGAGCCCGGCAAAGAGGACTATGGAGTCTATTTCTATTGCAATGAGCGGTTGATCGCCAAAGAGATTAAAGAAAAGGAAGTTGGTTACATTTCAGCACACGCTGGTATCCCTCACTCAGACGCGTCTCTCGCTCGAGTTATCGTGAAGTTATATGGGCCAGCGCGTCTCATGCCGTGGAACAGCAGCAAGTCGGCAATAAATTTTGGCCACCATATATTCAAGGGCTTACGTGATCTTCTAATACCGATCGTTTCAGACTACTCGTCACTTTCGAGAAGATTCAAGGGAAAATGGGAAGAGGAAGTATTCAAATACAGCTCAGGCGAAATGCAATATGTCGACATTCAGGACATAGCGAAAGTAAAGCGATCGTACTTGCCACCTTTGCCTCGGGTAAGAAAGCACCTAATCGACCATTTGAGAGCTCAAAACAAACAGGTACTTCAGGAGAAGCCGTGGACACTTGGTTTGCTTGAAGCGATCGCCGCAATCGACATTATTCGGCGTCAAAAACTTCAAACAAAGAATCGAATTGCGCTGCTTCTTTTGGATAGTAGCTTCGAGATTGCTCTGAAGGAGTATATTGTCCATACGCAGAATCTCAATTTGGGCGGGCGGACGTTAGAACAAATCTTCAAGAACCGTGATGAAGTAATCAAAATTGTCCGGCAAAAAATTGCCTTCGAACAAAAAACACTAACCAAGATCAGACACTTCTACGAACTTAGGAATAAGTTGGTTCACGAAAAGGCCACAGCAGACGTCAACGATGATCATGTCTCAAATTACCTGATCACCGTACAAGGCGTACTCGCAACACTATTTGGATTGAGTTTCTAGGCCACCGGATAGACCAATTCTTAACTTTTCCCGGCGGGTAAAACTGTTGAAGCAAAGTCCGAAATGGATTGATTGCACCAGTCTCAGTAAGGATTTCAGATGGTCAAAAGCTTTAGCAACGGACATGCTCTAATAATCGGAGTAGGAGCCGACCTTCCTGTTACTACCGCGGATGCGACCGCTTTATGTAACGTGTTGGTTGACCCCCAACGAGCTGCATATTCAATGAGCCACGTTGAATTGTTAACTGAACACAATGCGAATAGGGAAGAGATCCTGCTAGCGTTCGATCGACTGTCGCAGCGCGCAGCCAACACCGTTGACAGTACAGTCATCGTCTATTATTCGGGTCATGGAGGTCGAATTGTAAAAGGAGGTAAACCGACAGATTACTTTCTTGTTCCTTACGGATACGATCCTATGAACCGTCCGGCAACCGCTATCTCCGGCGCTGAATTTACTTCGAGAATCGAAGCGATACGTGCCGAGAAATTGATTGTGATACTAGATTGCTGCCATGCAGGAGGCGTGCCGTCGGTTAAAGATGCGGAAGAAATCTTTGTTAAGGCACCAGTGCCGACTGACCTATTCAAAGTTCTGGATAGCGGCAGTGGAAGGGTAATAATAGCGTCATCGCGTGAGGACGAGAAATCATATACGGGCGAACCTTACAGTGCCTTCACCTCGTGTTTGCTTGAAGCGTTGGAGGGCAAAGGTTCTTCTTTGAAGGATGGGTACGCACGCATCCTTGATGTGATTGTCTATTTGTTTGATCAAGTTCCGCAACGCACGTCTGAGCGCCAACACCCCTTCGTCAAGAAAGTGCTCGATCTTTCTGATAACTTCCCATTATGTTTCTATGCCGGCGACGGCAAGGCAGTGGTCGGCGAACCATGGATGGAACCGTCGGAAGCACGATCAGGACCTAAGGCCGGGCGAACCCAACGTCTGGAACAAGAATTAGAAGGGCTGGATAGCTCGTGGAATCTGCGAGCTGAAAAGATAGGGCTTCTGAGAAACAACCTCGTTATTGAAGCTGGTACCGCGGTCAGGTTCCAGCTGGAAAAACAGCTCCTCAATGAAGAGGCGGAGTTGGCAAAGACCAACGCAAGAATGGATGAGATTGAACAGGTTCTACAATCTTATAAATTGGACACCAACGAAACATGACACGAATTCAAGACGAGAAGCATGAGCTTCAAACTTGTTATGATCTTCTGACCGAGAAGATCGAAACGCTTCGGAAGGCTGAGGTAATTGAGGCCGGGACGTTGGTCCGGTTCCAGTTAACAAAGCAATTGGAAGAGGCGGAAGCCGAACGCCAACGAGTGTCCGCTCGATTGGACCAGATAGAGAGCGCTGTTCAAGTAACAGGAGATGAGAAACCAGATTGGGAAACCACGTCCGAGGCACCTGCAGGAATTCCGGGAAGCCAATTCCATAACTTCTTCGAACCCTGTCGCTTCGACCTAGACAAAATAGCTGAAAAGGGATTGAGAACGATCATAGCCCGAGATGGCTTGATAGGTTTCGCTTTTTGCTGCCAATCGCTTGCCGTTCTTAAACAATGCTGCCATCGAATAAGACTTGAATTGGGACGCAGCAATCTGGTGGTAAGAGATCCATTTGTCATTCATCCCAAATTCAAGACCGTCGAATTGGGTGTACAAGATGTCCTAAGACACAGAAGAGTGCTTGAGATGCAGCACGTCATGTTAGCAGTGCAGATATCTGATGAAGAAAGCGCCAATCGATTTTGGTCAACTCTCAGCGCCCATTTCCCCGAACAGATGAGTCATAAACTAATTGTCTTATTGGCGCTAGGTGAAGGGTGTCCTTTTCCGGAAGGAACAGTTGCTCTGGAG
>JANNJZ010000325.1:0-7829 GCA_031396065.1 Pyrinomonadaceae bacterium
GGCCTTTCCGGACAGTTTTTTTTCCTCAAGAAATAGAAGCGCCCGGTGAGGCAGAGCCTCACCGCACGGAAGGCGGCAAAGCCGCAAGGAAAAGCAAAACCGCAGGGGCAAACGAGAGTTCAAGACCAGGATTGGGTAGTAAGACCTTGATGGGTTTGTAAGAAGTCGATAATGCCAGACGATCCACAAAGCGAAGGTCAGATGCATCACACGACGGCGCCGGTCGTGGCTCCGGGGCTGACGTTTGCCTCGGTGACCGACAAGATCAGCTCCATCGTCTTGAAGCGCAAGACGCCGATCTGGTGGTTTGCCGGGTTTGCCATCTCGTTCATTCTCTTTCAGCTAATGCTGCTGACAATCACGAAGCTTCTTTTTGTCGGCATCGGATTGTGGGGCGTCAACATTCCCGTCGCCTGGGGAATGGATATTCTGAACTTTGTCTGGTGGATCGGAATTGGCCACGCCGGAACTTTGATCTCCGCGATCTTGCTGTTGCTGCGGCAGCAATGGCGCACCTCAATAAACCGTTTTGCCGAGGCCATGACTCTGTTTGCCGTGGCCCAGGCCGGCATGTATCCGATCATGCATCTCGGCCGTCCCTGGCTAGCTTACTGGCTGTTCCCATATCCAAACACGATGGGAATCTGGCCACAGTTTCGCAGCCCGCTGATGTGGGACGTGTTTGCTGTCTCCACTTATGCGACGGTCTCGGCGATGTTCTGGTTTGTTGGTTTGATTCCCGACTTCGCCACCCTCCGCGACCGGGCCAAGAGCAAACCGTGGCAGGTGCTTTATGGTCTTTTGGCCATGGGTTGGCGCGGCTCTGCTCGTCATTGGCATCGCTACGAAATGGCCTATCTCTTACTGGCCGGTCTGGCGACGCCCCTCGTGTTGTCTGTGCATACCATCGTCAGTTTCGACTTCGCGGTCGGTGTGATTCCCGGGTGGCACGCCACGATCTTTCCGCCTTACTTCGTGGCTGGAGCCATCTACGCCGGCTTCGCGATGGTCCTGTTGCTGACGATCCCGTTGCGCAAGGTCTATGGACTGCAGAGTTTCATCACCATGCGTCACATGCACAACATGGCCAAGGTGATGCTCGCGACGGGTTTGATCGTCGGCTACGGCTACGTGATGGAAGCCTTCTTTGGCTGGTACAGCCAAAACAACGCCGAGCGTTACATGATTTGGAACCGCATGCATGGCCCATACTCGGGTTACTACTGGGCTTTGATTATCTGCAATATTGTGACTCCGCAGTTTCTGTGGATTAAGAAGGTGCGCGGAAACCTGCTGGTGTTGTGGCTGATTTCGATCGTAGTCAGCATCGGCATGTGGCTGGAGCGTTTCGTGATTGTGGTGACTAGTTTGCACCGCGATTTTCTGCCTTCTTCGTGGGGCATGTACCAGCCGTCGATGTGGGACTGGACCATGTTTATCGGGACTATTGGTTTCTTCTTTACGTTGCTGTTTTTGTTCCTGCGCTTCCTGCCCATGATCTCGATCTTCGAGATGCGCACGATCCTGCCGGAAGCGGAGGTTGAGGAGTAAAGCAAACTGGAGGAGTAAAGCAAACTGTTAGTTTGCTGGCGGTTTAGGAAGCGTCAAGTTCAAGGTAGATCCGCAGTTTGCGGTACCAAACGAGAAGCAAACTAACAGTTTGCTTTACGAGTTGAGCAATGGCTGACGATCCAAAAGAAGAGCAGTGGGAACACGATCTGGAAGACCCCGAACCGTTTCATCATGAAGCGTCCGAGTCTACGCATGGTCGTGGCCGCGGCGTTCCGGCGCTTTACGGGATCATGGCCGAGTTTGATAACCCATCAGCGCTGGTGGCGGCCGCTCGCCGGACCCACGAAGCGGGCTACCGCCGAATCAATGGCTATTCGCCCTATCCGATCGAGGAACTTGACGAGGCGATTGGGTTCACTCGCACCACCCTGCCGTTGATCGTGTTAGCCGGCGGCATCCTGGGTGGGCTCGGCGGCTTCTTTATGCAGTATTGGCTGGCAGTGATCGATTATCCGTTGAATGTAGGTGGCAAACCATTCAACAGTTGGCCGGCGTTCATTCCGATTACGTTTGAGATGACAGTGTTGTGTGCCGCGTTCGCTGCGGTACTGGGGATGCTGGTGCTGAACAAGCTGCCGCAGCCCTATCACCCGGTGTTCAATGCGCCCAATTTTGCTTTGGCAACACGCGATCGTTTCTTCCTGGTGATTGAAGCAAACGACCCGAAGTTCAAATATGGCGAAACGAAGCAGTTTATGAAGTCGCTGGAAGCCAGGGATGTTTGTGATGTGGAAGTCTAAAAAACAGTAGGCAGAAAGCAGAAGGCAGTAGGTAGAAAAAATGCAGGCGGCAGTTAAAACCGACACCAGGTCAGCAGTCAGGGGAAACGCGGAGCGTGCCGCTTTCTGCCTGGTGCTTACTGCCTTCTGCCTTCTGGGCTTCGGTTGCCGCCGCGACATGCAGGATCAGCCGAAGATGAAACCGTATCGCTCTTCCGTTTTCTTCAGAGACGGACTGTCGTCGCGTCCGCCGGTTGAAGGCACGGTGGCGCGCGGGTTTCTCAAGAGCGATACGGAATTCTTCACCGGCAAGAAGGTCGGTAGAGGGAACGTCAATGTGGCCGGAGCACCCGCGCCAGCACCGGGACAGCAGCCTACTTCGACTACCGGTGCAGTCCCGCAAGGTGCGGCCGCCTATCCGGATGACGTGGAAGTGTTTCCGATTCAAGTGACTAAAGAGACCGTGCTTCGCGGCAAAGAGCGTTATGAAATCTTCTGTACGGCTTGCCATGGATTGACCGGCAACGGCGACGGAATGATCGTGAGACGCGGTTTTCGGCGCGCAGCTTCGTTTAATGACGACAGATTGAGGCAGGCGCCGGTGGGCCACTTCTTTGATGCGATCTCCAATGGCTGGGGCGTCATGCCCGGTTACGCCCAGCAAATTCCGCCACAGGATCGTTGGGCCATTATTGCGTACATTCGGGCGTTGCAGTTGAGCCAGGCGGCCCAGCAACCGACCGCTAGTCCGGCAACGAAATCCACTGCCACGCCAATGCCCACGTCGACAACGGGAGGGCATCAGCAATGATCAGCGCCTCTTACGCGGCACCGGCGGGAGTAAAACGTTTTCAGCAGCGGGCGCTGATTGTCGGCGTTCTATTTCTGGCAGTTTTCGGGATCGGGTTCTTTTTCAGTCGCGACCAGTTCTTCCATTCCTATGTCTTTGCTTTTTCTTTTTGGGTGGGAATCTCAATCGGCTCGCTGGCGCTTTTGATGCTCCAGCATTTAACCGGTGGAGGTTGGGGACTGGTGATTCGGCGCGTGCTCGAGGCGGCGACGCAAACTCTCCCCCTGATGCTGATTCTATTCGCACCGATAGCGCTTGGAGCACACTGGATTTATCGCTGGATGGACGCTGCAGAAGTTGCCAGCCATCCCGTGCTAGCGGGTAAGGCGAAGTATCTGAATCTCCCATTCTTTACGATTCGCGGGGTTATCTGTTTCGCCATCTGGATCACGCTGGCCTACTTCCTAAACCGCTGGTCGAAACTACAGGACCAAACCGCCGACCGCCAGTATGCGAAGCGCATGTCGACGCTCAGCGGACCAGGAATGGTGTTATTGGTTTTTGCGGTAACGTTTGCTTCGATTGACTGGTTTATGTCGCTGGAACCTGAATGGTACTCCACGATCTACGGCTTTATTTTTCTGGCTTCATGGACGTTGAGCGCCCTGGCGTTTACCGTGGCGGTGATGGCGGCGCTGGCCAAACATGAGCCAATGAACCGGATTGTCGCCCAGTTACATTTTCACGATCTTGGCAAACTTCTGTTAGCGCTGGTCATGCTTTGGTCCTACTTCGCGTTTTCGCAGTTCTTGATTGTCTGGTCGGGAAACTTGCCGGAAGAGATTCATTGGTATCTACCCAGAATTCACGGCACCTGGGGTGTGTTGGCCCTGGCAGTCATCGTTCTCCATTTTGCTTTTCCGTTCCTGTTCTTGTTGTCGCGATCGTTTAAACGGAATTCCGGCAAGCTGGTACTCGTGGCGGTCCTGATACTGGTGATGCGTTTGTTTGATCTGTTTTGGACGATTGTGCCGAGCTTTACGCATGAGCACTTTCACGTTAGCTGGATGGACATCGTTGCCCCAATCGGAATGGGCGGTCTCTGGCTCGCCGCGTTTGCCTGGGCACTTGGTAAACGACCGTTAATTCCGATTAATGACCCGCAATATGAATCGGTGCTGGAACAGAAGCACGCGCATGCGGGCCACTGAAATGAAGGCAAATAGGGCCATAGAGTCTTGCGGCTCTGCCGCCTTCCGTGCGGAAAGGCTCAGCCTTTCCGGAGAGCGTCCTCTTTCTTTGAGGCTGCGCCTCGAAAGCTGCGGAGGCATAGCCTCAAATCAATAGTGACGCGCCGGTGAGGCAATAGCCTCACCGCACGGAAGGCGGCAAAGCCGCATCGACAAACGAGAGTTTTTGAAGATGGCTAAGCACGGACACAACGGACATAAGAGCCACGGGCACGTGACGGAAACCCCCGACGTGTCGCACATCAAGAATGAAGATGTGACGCACGAAACGAGCGACGTGAATGTTGGCGGCATCGTGAAGTTTGTGGCGGGTCTGACGATACTGGGAGGCTTTGTCTGCATTCTGATGTGGGCCATGTTCTGGTTCTTCAACGAGCAGGAAAAAACCAAGGAACCTCCAAAAGGCCCCATGGCCATGACGAAGGAGGAACGACTGCCACCAGAGCCGCGACTCCAGGCCGCTCCTGGCTTTGGTGTGAAGCTGGCTAACG
Organism: Pyrinomonadaceae bacterium; assembly: GCA_031396065.1. Classification (GTDB taxonomy): domain Bacteria; phylum Acidobacteriota; class Blastocatellia; order Pyrinomonadales; family Pyrinomonadaceae; genus PSRF01. The sequence goes on from JANNJZ010000325.1 coordinate 4,823, forward strand.
GCGAGTGGGTCCCCCTTGAGACAAGGGAGCCTGAGGCTGAATATCGGGTCCTGCTCGAGCAATGGGAGCAACAACTAAATTGCACGAGAAAAGCAAAGCACGCTGATGAACCTGCAATGGCCGATCATCCGATTTGCCTGCCAATTGACGCGGCGATCGAGAAGCTGTTCGAAGGCGGGGGCATGCCAATGCGCGCGCCAGATAAGAATCCCGGAAGCCCGCCGGAACTCTCTTTGCCGACAGCGGCTAGCTCAGGACGAGTAGCGGGGATGAAATGAAACTAGGCAATAGGCAAAAAGCAGTAGTCATTTTGCAGAAGGCAGTAAGCAGAAGCAAAGCTGGCCGAAGGATGCCGCATTCGCAGGTTGTTTTCTGCCGGCTGCTTTCTGCCTTCTGCCTACTGCTTTCTGCTTCCTGCCTCCTTCCTGCTGCTTACGGCCAACTAGTCCCCAAGGCCAACTCGCCGCTCTACAGTTCCCGCCCTTATGAGCCCAGTGCCCCGAGTGGCTTGCCCCGGGCGCTTGGTGATGTCGGGATTGACCAGAAGCTGAATGAACAGCTGCCGCTCGACCTCGTGTTTCGCAATGAGAACGGCGAGCAGGTGAAGCTTGGCAGCTACTTTGGGAAGAAGCCCGTCGTGGTATCGCTCGTGTATTACCAGTGTCCAATGCTTTGTAATCAGGTGCTGAACGGAATGGTAACGGCATTCAAAGTCATGGCTTTCAAGCCGGGCGAGGAGTTTGACGTTGTTACCGTGAGTTTTGATCCACGCGAAACCCCGGCGCTGGCTGCCGCCAAGAAAAAGACCTATGTCGACTATCTGCCTGAGGCAAAACGCGCGGCGGCCGCGAGTGGCTGGCATTTTCTGACGGGTGATGAGGCGAACATCAAGCGAATCACCGACGCGATTGGTTTCCGTTACCACTGGGACAAGGCGACCGAACAGTTTGCCCATGCCAGCGGAGTTTTCGTGGCGACCCCTGAGGGTAAGTTGTCCCGATATTTTTACGGAATCGAATATGCCCCACGCGACCTGCGCCTGGGCTTGATCGAGGCGGCGGACAACAAAATTGGCTCCCGGGTCGACCAGTTGCTCCTCTATTGCTTTCATTACGATCCGGCCACCGGAAAGTATGGCGCCGCGGTGATGAACTTGATGCGAGGGGCCGGAGTTATAACAGTGGTTGGTATCGTTGGTTTGTTATTACTGCTGCGACGACGCGGGGCCAAACGGATTTTGGCGGTCGGAGGCGCGGCCTAGATTCTATGCAGACGTCCTGGATTCCATTTGTGCCGCCCAGCGCTTCCACGCTTTCGGGAAGTGTCGACGCCCTCTATTTCTATCTATCGGGCATCACGGTTTTCTTTTCCCTGCTGATCGGTGGCGTGCTGGTTTTCTTCGTTATCAAATATCGGCGCCGGTCGCCATTTGAAATCCCGAGGCCGATTGCCGGCTCGCATAAACTGGAAACGCTCTGGTCAGTTATTCCATTCGTAATTGCGATGACTATCTTTGGCTGGTCTGCGCAGCTCTACTTCCAGATGTATCGGCCGCCGCAAAACGCTGCCGAGATCTATGTCGTGGGCAAGCAATGGATGTGGAAAATTCAGCACTCGACCGGGCAGCGGGAAATAAATGAGCTTCATGTTCCCGTCGGGCGGAAGATCAAACTGATCATGACTTCGGAAGACACGATTCACGACTTCTTTATTCCCGCGTTCAGGATCAAGTCCGACGTGTTGCCTGGGAGATACACGACGCTGTGGTTTGAAGCCACCACTCCCGGCACCTACCATCTGTTCTGTGCTGAGTATTGCGGGATGAATCACTCTGGAATGATTGGGTCGGTAATCGTCATGCAGCCCACCGAGTTTGATAATTGGTTGAGTGGGAATGTCGCCCAGCAGTCGCCCGCGGTGGCCGGTCAACAGCTTTTCCAGTCGCTTGGTTGTGCTTCATGTCATGCAGCCAACGGCGAAGGCGGGCGCGGACCGGCATTGGCAGGTCTCTTTGGGCGTCAGGTCTTCCTGACCAACGGCCAGACCGTGATCGCTGATGAAGCATATGTGCGGGAGTCAATTGAGAATCCGCAGGCCAAGCTGGTGAGCGGGTTTGGCCCCATCATGCCGACATTTCAGGGGCAGGTAACTCCTGAACAGTTGATTCAAATCATGTCGTTTATTAAGTCGTTACAGACCACAAACGCCACGGCGCCTGTGCCTGCGTCAGCCACGGCAGTCCCGGCGCCAAGTCCGAAAGCACAGGTGCCTGCCGCGGCTACAGCTTCTCCGCTGCCCAATAAACAATAGGGAGGTCGGAATAAGTTGGATCGATTAGCATTGAGATTAGCGCACCGCCGGGGTTTATACCGCGAAGACGCAACCCCATCGGGGTTGAGGCGGATTTGAATTTGATCCCAGGGTAGCCGACGGCAACCCTGGGCTGGAGGCCTTAACCGCTTCGCGGTACTTGATCAGAGGTCACAATACCTTGCGGCAAGAATTATGAAAGCAGCAGAAACATTCGAAACTCCGTCAGCGGCGCGCGTGAACTACATCAACGCGCAGTATGGTCTTAAATCGTGGCTGCTCACGAAAGACCATAAGCGCATTGCGCTGCTTTATCTCGGCTCAATCTCATTTTTCTTTCTCATTGGCGGCCTCTACGCGATGTTTATTCGCCTGGAGCTACTGACTCCCCAGGGCGATCTGCTTTCGTCAACAACCTACAACAAGGTCTTTACCCAGCACGGGATCATCATGATCTTCTTCTTCCTGATCCCGTCAATCCCCGCGACCCTGGGCAATTTCCTGGTGCCCATGATGATCGGGGCCAAGGATCTGGCGTTTCCGCGCATAAATCTCTTAAGTTGGTATATCTATCTGCTCGGCGGAATCATCACCATCTACGCTCTGCTCGCCGGCGGCGTAGATACTGGTTGGACGTTTTACGCGCCCTATAGCACCACGTTTTCCAACTCCTATGTGATCGCGACCGGCCTCGGCA
>JANNJZ010000332.1:0-18754 GCA_031396065.1 Pyrinomonadaceae bacterium
ATACGAATGGGACCTGGCTGAATCAGCTCGCAAAGTTTTTGGCACGGAAGACCCGAAGCACCCGCTGGTGGCGGAAATGCAAAGCTGGGGCAAGCTCAACATTTCGGGACGTCTCCAGGTTCTCCAACTTCCGCGCTATTACGATTTTCAGGATTTGCGTCTGACGCCGGCCGAAGTAAGGGCCAGGCTGGGAGACATGGGCCGTGGCAACGTGGTGGCATTTCAAACGCGTAACCCGCTCCATCGCGCACACGAGGAGTTAACCAAGCGCGCGATGGATCAGGTAGACGGTGTATTACTCCTGCATCCTGTGGTGGGTATGACAAAGCCGGGCGACGTCGATCATTTCACGCGGGTGCGGACGTACAAGGTCCTCGCCGAACGGTACTATGACCAGAAACAAATCTTACTCGCGCTCTTGCCGCTGGCCATGCGTCTGGCGGGACCCAGAGAGGCACTATGGCATGCGCTCATTCGACGCAACTATGGTGCGAACCACCTCATTGTTGGCCGGGACCACGCCAGCCCCGGCACAGACTCGACCGATCGTCCTTTTTATGGTCCCTATGATGCCCAGCATTTAGTTGAGCAATTCAGCGAAGAGTTAGGCGTTAAGGTCCTGCCCTTTCAGGAACTGGTCTATCTCGCCGAAGAGGATCGTTATGAGGAAGCTTCCAGGACGGCGATTGGGATAACACTTTCAGGCACGCAGGTTCGTGAAGAATATTTGAACCAGGGACGAGCATTGCCCGAATGGTTTACTCGTTCCGAAGTAGCTCAAATCCTGAAGGAGGCTTATCCCCCGCGTCATCAGCAAGGTGTCTGCGTTTGGTTTACCGGACTAAGCGGGGCTGGTAAATCAACGACTGCCGAAATATTGACCGAGTTGTTGTTGGAGCATGGTCGCCAGGTAACCTTGCTTGATGGCGACGTGGTGCGCACCCACCTTTCCAAAGGACTTGGATTCAGCAAAGAAGATCGCGACACCAACATCAGGCGCATCGGATTTGTCGCTTCTGAGCTGGTGCGTCATGGGGGCGTGACGATCTGTGCCGCCGTGAGTCCCTATCGGGCTACTCGCAACGATGTGCGGAACATGATGGAAGCACACCGCTTTATTGAAGTCTTTGTCGACACGCCGCTGAAAGTATGTGAGGGGCGAGATACCAAAGGAATTTACGCACAGGCGCGCCGGGGAGAAATTAAGAACTTCACCGGCATTGATGATCCTTATGAAACTCCTCTTAATCCCGAGATTACCCTTGGAACCATATCGCAAACCGCGGAAGATAATGCGCGCCGGATATTGATGTATCTATTTGAGCAAGGCTACGTGCAAACTGCTTGGTAGAAAGCCTGGAGAGTAGCTCCAGGAATTCGGTTACGCGGCACGGCATCTACCCAAGTATTCCGCAAACCACTGGAGGCTAATTTGAGTTTCTGAGCGGTAAGGACTAATCTCGCCTAAATTCGGGGCGAATAGAACAACCTATGAAGGATCCTAAACCGGCCGACGACAAAGAATACCAGTTCGAATTTGAAGGAGTGCTGACCAAGGCTGACCTCTACGGCTCAGATTTTCTTCCAGAACTTCGCCGGGTCGTCGAAAGCTACACGTCATGGCAGACAAATACCTTCCTGGAATGGGGGAGTGGTCTTTCGACTCTTCTGCTCGCCGATATCGTTGCGCAACGCGGCGGTCATCTCGTGACTCTGGACAATAACCCAAACTATATCGGCGCCGTCAGTCGGGCGGTGCATGATCAATCATCAATCACAGCTGTTGCTGCCGACCTGATTGGGACGCGTTACCATCAACAAGATCCCGGGCTTAACTATACAACCGTGCCTTTGAGCTTTGACTGTGACTTTGACTTTGTTCTAATCGACGGGCGACGCCGACTTGAATGTGCCTTCTGCTCTCTCCTGCTGACACACTCTGAGTCGGTTATCGTCCTACACGATTATCGACGCACGCGCTACCAAGTGATCCGTTCTTTTTTTGACACTATCGAGGCCGGGCCTCAGTTACTCGTCATGCGTCCCAAACCGGAGGTCTTGCGCGCCCTCGAACCCTCGCGAGACGAAATCCGCAGTCTCTTCCGTAACGCTCGTCAACCCCTCGCCCAGGAGATAGATCAAAGCGGGGACCCGACGCAGCTGAACAGAATCATTCAGGCGCGAGATGAAAAAATCGCTCTACTCCAGGGTGAGTTGTCCGCCTGCCTTGAAGAGTCTCGGCAAACTGCAGTTGCTGACAAGATGCTGGGAGCGCAGTTAGAGGACCGCCACCATGCCGTTAGCGTGCGGGATGCGACCATCGCTTTACTCAGCGATCAGATCGCGGAGGTGGAAAAAAAGAACGCACAACTATCATCGCTGCTGTCGGAGAACTCAAAGGAACTTAAGCAAATAACTCGTTCGCTTGGATGGCGCGTATTAAGCCGCTACGGCCATGTCAAATATCGATTTCTCTTGCCTGTTTACCGCGTGCTCCAGTTGCCGCCTTATGATCAAAACGGATTCTGAAGGAGGCGTACGTTCGCGTCATCAGCAGGGCCTCTGCGTCTGGTTTACCGGACTAAGCGGCGCTGGCAGATTCACGACCGCCAAAATATTGACGGAGTTTTTAAAAGATCTCGGATGGGCCAAGTGGATCGATGGCGTTCGTTATAACGACCGGGTCAGGAAAGCGAATCGCAGTGCAGGGGCGGCGTGACCAGAGAGAATCCCATAGGTTCAGATAATGATGGCCTGCCCGCCGACGACCACCGGATCGCGATGACCGGCTTGGGGCCAAACACCGTGTTCTACACGGCGATCATTGGTGACTACGACGACCTGCCGACCTTCGCGCAGTACGATGCCACCGCCCAATACATCTGCTTCTCTGACACGCTAACGGAAGCGCCGGCGCCATGGGAGGTCGTCCGCGTCGAGGCTTATTTCGAAGACAACAAGGTCACCAGCGGTTTCCTTAAGGCCAATGCGCACATCCTCTTCGACTCGACCTGTCTCGTCGTGTGGCTCGATGCCAGCTTGAAGGATGTCACCCTCGATGCGTACACAACCCGCGCACTGCTGGACGGTAGATCGATTGCCACCGTGCCCCACCTTCTGAGGTCATCGATCGCTGAGGAAATGTTGACAGTGTTCGACGACCGGCTCGAGCATCCTCAGCGAATCGCGCGGCTTGAACGATACCTTGCGGACTCTGGCTTCCCCGACATTTGGGGGCTGTCAGCAACGATGCTCATCATACGGGATCTGCGCGATCCCTTCGTGGTTGAGTTCAACCAGGTTTGGTGGCGGTGTATCTGTTCTCTGTCACGCCGCGACCAGTTGAGCTTCGACTATTCGCTTTGGAAATGCGGTCTACTGGCCTCGCGCATACCAGTGGATTGGCGGGTCACGAATGTCCTCTTCCGGCGAGACCTGCATCGTCCTGAGTCTGACGGCGTTCGGGCTATGAAAACAGATCTGCTGGCGCTGGATTGCCCTCCCGAGGTGGCCGCAGCACGCGTGCCCAACCTCCCAGAGGAATATCCCGGCATTCGAGTTAGATGCTCTGAAGTGTTGGACCAGCGAACGTCAACCGTTTTGCACGATCTCAACCAAGTCGTGGTTCAAAGCGGTGAGCCGCTAGAGGGCAACTACTGCCATTTCCATGAGGCGACGATTAGCAGGTTCACGCCGCCAGACCCGCGTCGAAGTTGGAAGCGGGACTTTCTTCGCCGGGCAATCTCACCTGCGCGGTCGGTGCTCGAGATCGGATTCAATGGCGGACACTCCGCCGCGATTATCCTCGGGCAAGCTGGGGATCGGAGTCTGCTGGCGATAGATGGGGGTGAGCACCGGTACGCATCAGGTTGTGCGGAGGTAATTAGAGGGGCCCATGCTGGACGCTTCGATGTGCGCTGGGGGACAAGTGCAAATATTTTGCCCAGGCTACAGCCGACGGAAGTGCAAAGGCTCGATCTGGTTCATATCGACGGCGGGCACGGTGCGGAGGTCTTCAACGAAGACCTCGCATGGTTTGTTAACAGCGTCCGCCCTGGCTGTCGCTTGCTGGTGGATGACGCCTATGTACCGCACATACGCGAGCGCCTTCTGGCGCTCTGTGATGGAGGCATTTTGAGTGAGATCGACCCGGGTCTGGAATCAAGTGGGGAGAACCGGCTGTACTCACTGGTGAGTAGGGAATTTGCTACTCAGACGAGATTCGTACGTTCGTCCGAGAATCAGATCGGGAGCGAACGTCTCACGGAAGTGGTCCGGCAACGCCAGGACAAGCTGAGCAGGGTTCATGAACAGAATGAGGCAATGGCTTGGCTCCGAGTGCAGATAGACGACAGGGAGAATGTAATTCGCGCACGTGATGAAGCGATCGTCTGGCTGACTGCACAGGTGAAGGAAAGCGCAAATATCATTCGCGCGCGTGATGAGGCTATCGCCTGGCTGAAAGCGCAGGCAGATGACAGAACCACATAAAAAGGGAAACGCCGGTGGGGGCGCTGGGGAATGCCAGTCCTCCGGTTTGATTGCTTGCGGGTGAATACGAGGACACTGCGCCATTTCCGGCGACGGTCGTCAGAAGCGCATTGTTCATCGCCGTAGTGTTCGAGACGCGAATGATTGTGTTGTTCTGGGCGATGAAGCCAGTACCGTTGTTCAATTCCACGCACTGGTCAACTGGGAATGGATAGGCCACGAACGGTTACCGATTTGCGAACTAGCTCTCCGGATCTATTTCCCGCTCGAATTCATGTTGCGTGCTCAAACGGAAGTTACCACCAGGAGAGCTAATAGACTCAAACGCGCGTGACCTTCCTAAGATAAACAAAAGGAGGCCTGCATTTTCGGTATGAACGAGTGACACGAATCGGTTGGCCCATTATTTCACCGATCAGGAATGTGTAATAGCGCCTCAATGCGGCTTTTGCCACCAAACGCCAGTCCAGTCGATTTCATTGATTGGCGCCTCGATTCCCATCAGAGATCGATAATCAGCTACCGCGGCTTGGCAGGCCGGTATTGCTCCGTAGTCATCGACAATGACAAAACCACCCGGGGCCAGTTTTGGGTACAGCGCATCGAGAGCAACATATGTAGATTCGTACAAGTCTCCGTCCAGTCTGATCAGCGCGAACTGATCAGCGTCCAGCGAAAGCAGCGTATCCTCGAAGAAACCCTTGACGAAGATAAGCTGGTCGTCAAGTAATCCGTAGCGCGACATATTGTCCTTGACCTGCTCAACCGAAACTGCCAATTCCGGGAACAGATGCAAGTTTGAACTCTCGTCGAGAGGAAACACATCAGGCCTCGGGGCCGGCAGGCCAGCAAATGAATCCGCCACATAAATTTTGCGATCTTTGATTGCATTGGCCGCAAGTACACCGCGCATCAGAATGCAGCAGCCACCGCGCCAAACGCCAGTTTCGACAAAATCGCCCGGGATTCCCTCGTCGATGACTCTTTGTGAGAGATCTCGAAGATTCTCAAGCCGTCGTAAGCCAGCCATCGTGTGAGCTACGGCTGGCCAATCGCGGCCTTCCGACCGAATTATGGGTTGAAAGGATCCAACATAACCCGGATCGGTTGATGGGTCGCCGTAAATCATGTTAGTCAATATCTTGATAAGCAGATCAAGATAAAGCTCGCGTGGCGAGCTGTCCCCATTTACCTTACTGCCTGCCATAAAATCTCCGCTTACTAACTGTAAGCATTTTCAATTCAAGTCGCACCAATGCCGAGCGTTATCAACCAGGCTACTCCCCTACTTAATTCGCTTGAGGTAACCCTTTGGATTCAATGTCATCAAGAACCGTTCGCAGCTCTGATCGACAACAAACCGATCATTCAGGGAAAGGAATTCGTTGACGGCTTCCATAGGGCCGCGGCCAAAATTCGGGTACGCCGGGTGGCCGTTCACGTTCGTATCTTCAACAACCAGATAATCGCCTATTTGAACAAGGGGGCTATAGGCAGCCATTTCGTCATAAACGTGTGACTCGGTATGATCCGAATCCAGTATCACCAGGGCACGTGCGTTTGCGACTGAATCGTGCACCTTACCAACAACGGCGGGATCTATGCTGGAACCCGTGAGGTACTCAATTCGAGCGTGTTGGGGGCGGTTTGGCTGAGGTGTAATGTCAACAGTGACAACGCGACCGTGACCGATCTGGTCGAGGACCATTGCCAAATAGAGGGCACTACCTCCGCGAAAAGTCCCAGTTTCAACCACAACGTCAGGTCGGGTCCGGACAAGTAGTTCCTGATAAATCCATAGGTCAAGAGGACATTTCCAGAGTTGATTGCCAAACCAACTCAGATTGATCGTATCTGCACCCGCCTGCCAGCGTCGATAATAAAGCTCATGGAATCGCTCAACAATTTGTGCTTCCTCGGGATTCACAGAGGGTTGATCCCGATCGACAAAATAGGTACCGAGTGGCACTGTCATTCAAGTTGATTCCTTTGTAGGACTGGTAGGGTTGGCAAACTCCTTAGGCAAATGCTTTAGGAGTTCATGTTGTAGAATCGCCCGTTCCTTCAAGCGCTTTGAATAATAGACCAATCATTCGGAACTATGTTGAGCGCCTGAGTCCGCGTCGCTTCGCAGGCGATGTTGTATACCAATACGACAACCGAGACGTCCGGCTTGCCTTCTACTTTCCCGGCCGATTGTGCTGTCCTTTTTAGCCTGATTGCAATTGCTTGGTTTGTCCGAATGCGCGAAATAATAGCATAGCGCTGCCGCGTTATCTATGACGGGTGCCTTCACCTTCAGAGGTCGTTGGGCCAGCATGACGATTACCATCTTGCTGTCAAAGGTCAGCCAATCTTCTGGTGTTGAGTATCAGCGGTTGGCCAATACGAGAAGTCCTCTCCGGCAACTTTCAATCATAATGAGAAAGAAGAAGCCCTGCCGGCCCGCTCGTTTTGTCAACGAGTGGGCCGGCAGGGGCAATTACTTACTTATTAAGCTAGTTGGTTTATTGCTTGGCCGTGGTAGCGCTCGGGAATGCCAGTCCTCCGGTTTGGTTGCTCGCGGGTGAATACGAGGACACTGCGCCGTTGCCGGCGATGGTGGCCAGAGTCCCATTATTCATGGCTGTACTGTTCGCGACGCGAATGGTTGCACCAGCGTTGGCGATGAAACCCGTGCCGTTGTTCGACACCACGCAGTGGTCCACTGAGAGCTCCACAGTGCCTATAGAGGACGATGTAAAGAATCCGGCTGTGTTCTGGGTAACCACCGAGTTAAATATAGTGCCCTTGGCGCCGTTGCCAAGAACCAGACCCGTGTTGCCGTTACCCTGCAATCGGGAGTTGCTAACGTGCACGGTTAGTGCAGTACCTGTCACGTTGGAAACGTTAATGCCGCTGCCGGTATTGTTCGTAATCGTAGTGTTGTCGACCTCGAGAAAACCACCCGCGGAGCGAGTGTCGTCTATGCCGTGCCCCGGGGACCCATTCATTCCTGAAATCCAGCAATTTTCCACGAAGACCTTGTTGGCGGCGAGGATACGAACGCCTCTCAGTCCGCTGCCCGCACCCTGCATAGACAGTCCGCGAAGAGTCACAGATTTGCGAACGTCGGCGGCATCGGTAATGTTAACGGTGACACCAGTGGTTAACGAATTAAGGATGCCGGCGGATCCTGTCATACTTCCATCGATCGTGATTGACTTGCCGATAGTCACAGCGCCAAAGCCGCCGGGATCGAGAGCGTTAATCTCGCCATCTTTCGCCGTCTTGGAGATGGCGCCGGCGAATGTTTTACAGGGTGCAGTGCGGCTGCATGGGTTGACATCGTCGCCAACGCCGGAAACCCAGGTTCGGGTGGCTTGGGCCTGGGAACTCATAGATACGGTTAGGGTGAAAGCCATGATTGCCAGGGCGGTCAAAGTTAAACGAAACTTATTCATTGGAGTCTCCTTCTTACATTTAGAGTTAGTTGAATGGCCGCCAGTGGAATTCGGATCAGTTCCGGTCGCTCTGGCCGCTGAGTTTTCGATCTCAAGAAACGTTGAGAAAAGTGTGCGCGCTCTGCCCCGATGCTGAGGGCATTACTGCAAAACTTGAATTTGGCCTTCGCCTCTTACTTCCGGAAATTCATAGGTCGAGAGCAAGAAGACCGGACACCCTTGTCTGGTACCGGGAATGATATTTAGGGACTGAGTGCCACGATCGTCTTCTCGCTCCGCGTCCGTAGCCCACCAGTGTGCGAAGGCGCCTTCATCGCGCGGATCTTCGGCATCCACCGGTGTCCATCCGCCCGGCTGTGGCTGGCAAACCGACCAGGTAAGCTTATCCGGAACTTCGCTGCCCTCACCGCTGTCTTCGACAACCAGCTGCACACATCTGCCGACGTAGCTGGGATGGCTGGATTCGCGGATGGTTCCGCTCATCAATGCTCGGTTATTCTCTATGGTCAAACTATCGAGGTCGGCGGTCATAGTGAATTCCGAAGGTGGGTCAGTAGTACGGTCTCCCCCGCCATCAGGGTCCTTCTCTACAGCCCCTGCCTCGTCTGTAAAGGTCATCCGGCCGGTTGTGGCCCCACGCTCGTCCCAGGCGGCCTCAAACGCGACCTGCTTTGCCAGCCCGGCTTCCAGTACAAACCTGTAAGTGCCGCTGGCAGACGGCCCGCTGACTTTGGCATGGGTCGACCAGGGTGTTGCCAGGGTAATTAGGAACAAAGCAAAAATTGCGACATACGCGGTAGTTTTCATTGAGCGAACTCCTTAAGTCTAAAGTTAAAAGTCTAGTAATGTCATCTTCTTCGAAGCAGCCCTACGCTCTCACCGAAGCAAGAGAGACGGGACAAATGAAGTGCTGACCTTCCTGCGTTATTGCGAAATGAAGCTTGCCAGTTTCGGCCAACCCGGAGATCACAAGTGGTGTGGTGCATGCAGCCATGGCAGCTTCACTGACTGTCAGCATCGGCAGGTTGTGGTCACAATCACGGCACCAAAGGACTGGCCTCTGGCGGCGCTGGCTGACGACCAGAAAGCGTTCGGTCTCGATGGTGATTTCGGTTGTCTTTCTCATCACGGTGTTTTCTGAGTGTTTCCAGTTCAGCCAATTTTCGGATCAAGCTAAGCTGTCCAGCCGGCATATGTTCTTGAATCTTTAGACTTCTCATCCGGCTGTGGCCATATGCTGTCTACGCGTTGGACGATACCTTTACGCAGACTGCGGCGTACTTAGAAAACTCTGAAGTTCTGCTGAGATTGTTTTCAAAGAGTTCTGAAAGGCGATGAGGACTTAGCAGTGCGGATTATTGTTGTCGGCCAGGTATTCGATTCGAGGAAAGGGCAAACCTGGGCGCGCCGGCGCACATGAGGACAGGCGTTCTCGGCGGTTTAGAGTGGGGCGAAAGAAGGGATCTGGTCGGAAGCCGATACGCGAGGTTGCAAGGTTGGCCCGTCCGGGTCGGGTTTCTTTGCGCCGAAAGAAAAAAAAGTCCTGCCGATCAGCTCGTTGGTGTCAACGAGTGGACCGGCAGGACCGACTAACTACTTAACCAATTTCCGCTGGGTTTATTGCTGGGTCGTGGCCGCGCTGGGGAATGGAGCTCCCACTCCGCCGGTTTGGTTGTTGCCATACGAGGAAACCGCGCCTCCACCGGAGACGGTGGCCAGAGTCCCATTATTCATGGCTGTAGTGTTCGAGACGCGAATGGTTGCACCTGCGTTGGCAATGAAACCAGTGCCGTTGTTCGACACCACGCAGTGGTCAACTGCGAGCTCCACAGCGCCTATTGAAGACGATGTAAAGAATCCGCCCACGTTCTGGGTAACCACCGAATTAAAAATCGTACCCTTGGCGCCGTTGCCAAGAACCAGACCCGTGTTGCCGTTACCCTGCAATCGGGAGTTGCTGACGTGCACGCTTAGTGCAGTGCCGGTTGTGTTGGAAACGTTAATGGCGTTACCGCTATTGTTGGTAATCGTCGTGTTGTCGACCTCAAGAAAGCCACCCGCGGTGCGCTCATCCCTGATACCGTCGGCGGTACCACTAGCGTTCTGGCCTGAAATGAAGCAATTTTCGACGAAGACCCTGGTGGCAGCCATTATGCGAATGCCCAAGGTGCCCGTGCCCGCGCCTTGAATGGATACGCCGCGAATGGTCGCCGTCTTGCGAACATCGCCCGCGCCCATGTTGATAATTACGCCCGTGGTTCCCGCGTTAAGGATGCCCGCCACGCCGGTCGGGCTACCGTCGATGGTGATTGACTTGGTGATGGTCACGGCGCCAAAGCCAGCCGGATCGAGAGCGTCAATTTCGCCATTTGCTGCCGTCTTAGAGATGGCGCCGGCGAAAGTCTTGCAAGGGGCCGTGCGGCTGCATGGGTTGGCGTCGTCGCCGACACCGGACACCCAGGTTCGGGTGGCCTGGGCCTGGGCCATTGAAGCGACCGTCAAAGTGAAAACCGCGATGGCCAAAATATTGAAAGTGAAGCGGACCTTACTCATGATGCATTCTCCTTATTGGGGTTGAGCTTAATTGCTATGGTAGCAGTTTCTCGATGTTGATGAAGCAAAAAAGCTTCGGTTAAGTCCCGCACCCAAAGTCGATGATCAGCCTCACTTGGGTTAGTGCCTGGGACATCCTCTCAGAATTGCGTGCGATATCAGCGGGCGCATCAAGGGATTATGGCGCCCGCTGACGTCGGCTCTTCTACTTGAACTTGAAGTTCGCGGTGTGGACACTGCCGTCATTCAATGTAACCACCAGCGTGCGGCAGGTTCCCTCCCATGACTTCTCAGTCTTCCAGTTGTAGTGATACGTGTCAGGGCTGTAAGTCAGAGTACTGCCCCCTGGGTTCTCTGTCTCAACGATGTCTACGCCCTGAACGCCTGAGGCGCAGTTGTAAGACACGCTGTATGGATTATCGGGTGCAAAGATATTCAGCCCCTTATTTCCGCTCAAGCTAAACTTGACAGGAATATTCTTGCCGGCATTTGCCGAATTCAGCGTCGGCAAATTATTGATTGGCGAGAAGAAACCGGTGAAGTTGTAGAGCACCGTTACGTTGAAGCTGCATGATGCTGTAAGACCCTCTGCATCCGTAACCGTGAATGTGTTCGTAGTCGTGCCCACCGGGAACGAAGCACCACTGGCCAGGCCTGCGGTCTGTGCGGTGGTCGCGCCACTGCAATTATCTGAGCCGGTCGGAGCGGTGTAGGTTGCTACCGTTGAAGTCGCGGTCGAGTTCAGCGGCAGGTACACAGTTATGTTCGCCGGACAACTAATCGTCGGTGGAGTGTTGTCGATCACTGTGACCGTTTGCGTAGCGGTCGCTGTGTTACCGGCGCCATCGGTGGCAGTGTAAGTAATGGTGGTGTCCCCCTTGGGGAAATTGTTGCCCGCAGGAACACCTGTCCGGGTAACGGTAACTGAGCAATTATCCGTCGCCGTCGCCGTCCCGATTGTGGCGTCGCTGACTACCGTCCCACAGGAAGTGGCGCCCGCGCCTGTGTAGGCGATGACGGTGCCCGGCACCGAAGTGAACGTTGGCGGTGTCGGGTCGATTACAGTAATCGTCTGCACAGAGCTGGATGAGTTGAGAAGCGGCGACCCATCGGTTGCGGTGAAAGTTCGCGTAATGATTCGCGGACTAGCAGCTGAGCCTGCGCCAGTGCTGGTTTCCGTAACCGTTACCGTCGGTGTGCCGCAGTTATCAAAAGGCGGACCCGGTGGCAGGGGGTTACCTGCTTCATCAAGAACTACCCCTCGAGTTGCCTGAGACGGATTAGCCGCTGGTACCTCACTTAGACACGTGTAGCTCGCGTCTGCCGGAGCAGCGATAGCCGGCGGTGTATCGTCAAACACGGTTACGGTCTGGGTATCGGAAGCTGTATGCCCCACCCCACCCACCCCATCTGTAGCCGTGTATGTGATGGTGTAAACGCCTGGGGCGAATTGATTGCCTGCTGGAATACCACTCACAGTTATTGTAGCGGTACAGTCGTCGGTAGCGGACGCCAGTCCCAATTCATCATCGAGAGCCACTACGCATCCGGTATTGTCGGGGCCCGTACCAACTGTGACGTCGGCAGGAGCCTCGATAGTCGGAGCCTCCGTGTCACCGCCTGTACAATTAGCATTAACCTTAATAGTTTGTGCGCAAGTTGCCTTGCGGCCGCTGGCATCGGTGACTGTCCAAAGGATTCCAGTAACCCCGACAGGGTATGGATCGTCAAGTGGCACCACGACCGCCGGAGTGACTTCGTTACCGTCATCATCGTAAACCGCCGGCGAGCCGTCGCTCCGAACGCCAACTGGATCCACACCTACAACGTTTGTAGTTGGGACGCCAGGGTTCACTGTAGCCTCATCAGCACCGGTTGGCGCGGTGACGGTAACATTAGGTGGACACGAGATAGTAGGTTCCGACGAATCGAGAACCGTAACTGTGAAAGTGCAACTTGGCCCTGCTGCGGAAGTCGAGGTAACAGTGTGCGGTGATCCTGTTACGGTCAAGAACGAACCGGACCCCGGACTATTGGTCATCGTTCCGCAGTTACCAAAAACCGAAGCAGCCGAATATGTGACAAACCTGCCTGGTTGACCGGCTTGAGTTGCGTTCGCCGTTACGACGATGTTTCCAGGGCAAGTCACCTCACATTGTTCCGCACCGTCCGCTGCCGTAACTGTGTATTGAGTAGTCGCGGTATTATTGTCGGGATCCGGATCGGTCGTCGGGGGGACCGTGACCGCGCTTGAAACCGTCGCCGATGTTTCGTATGTACCAGGAGCTGCGCTGCCCACGTTGTAAATCGCCGTGAACTCTGCCCTCTCGCCGTAGGCCAAAGTCGCCATCACGCAGTCATTGTCAACACCCGATTCTACGGGCACGCAGGCCGGGCCAGAACTTTGAGTGAAGGAAACTAGCGTCCCGCCACTAGGAGTAGAGTCGACGAGATGAACGTCGGCTGCGTCATCGGGCCCTTGATTGCCCACCACAATTATGAAATCAATGATCCCTCCCGCTGGAGCCGACCCGTCAGCGCTGCGATTAATCTTCTGAACGAAAAGGTCGGTGACGGGATTGAGCGGTTGATGAACCGCAAATTTAGCAGTCTGTCGGACGGCCCCGTTTGAACGAACCAGGTTCACTCTCCAGGTTCCCCGATTATCCACCGTCTGACCATTTATCTCAGACGTTGCGGTCGCAGGCAGCGTGAACGTGTACTCCGTCGCATCATTAGACGACGCGGTGTCGGATTGCCGAACAAAGCCTGCCGGGTCGACCCACAGTATGCGCCACGGGAACACGCTTGGCGGAACTCCTGAAGCTTTTGCGCAGAGAGCGTCGCCCAAATTAAATGAGTCAGACGGCGTCGTACAACCCGAAGCGTACAAGGTCACACCCTCGGGAGCTTGCATCGCCATGAAGGGCGTCAGTTTGAGAGTTCCTGGCGATAATAACGAGGATGTTCTGGCAGCGAACTGCGTATCGGCGGATGGTTCGCTTGTAGCGCCGGTGTTAGTCAGTCCAGAATCCTGCGACGTTCGAAAAGACGTGGCGGAGGATGGCAAATAAAGGGTGGCGCAAATCACGCCAATTATTAGTATGAAGAGAGCAAGACCTCTCAGGGAACCTGCGCTTCTGAAAAAAGACGCCAGATGTGATTGCGCAAACCTCAGTCCGGTAGGGCGAGTAGGAACTAACATGGGGATTCTCCTTAAACTCTCAGTGTGGTGAACCTTCACCGATGGTGATCGCCATTCCTGGTCAGGGTGATGGAATTGGAAGCGAGCGGACAAACGCCTTTGCAATTAATATTCGAAAGTAGGATGCAAGGTCGGAAAGATGTCCATGCACTATCGGTAGTAACAGCGTCTCTGGGTTTTCTGGGTAAAGATGGCTGGCGGTTGAAGTCGGGAGTGTCAATCTACCCGCGACATCCTTATTCCCAAAAAGGTCAATTGAAATGACAAAGAAAAGCTCTTGGATCAGTTAACAGCAACTTAGACGTCGGATACTTAATCGGTGTGCGCGCGCGAGGACTAACCAATAATCCCATGACCCAACCATTCAGGGTGTACACCCCAAAACATTTGCACACGAATTCCAAGAGGTGGGCTTTTTAAAGCATTCCTAGCAAGAAGTCAAGCATTTATTTTCGGGTTGTAAACCCCAAGCTGAAATTTGTAAACCCCAAGGTTGAAATGTCACGCAAATGCGCAAAGTAAGAGATGTCTTACTCGCGCAGAACACAAGGCTCACCGCGACTCTCTCTGACCTGGGTAGATTTTTCAGAGAAGTTGAAGATATGGACACAGACTCGGAGCAATAAACATGTCAAGCAACATCAGGCGTCAATTTTGCTGTGGAGTCTTAAGGCGCGCACTGTTCCTAACCCAGTTCGCTCCCCGGCCCATTTCAATCGAGATGTGATCCCAGGATAAGGCGTCAAAGGCCACTCCTTACCAGATCATGCAAGCGAAGCAGACCGACGCAACGCCGGTCTTTATCCACGACCGACAGCACTGAAATTTGAGAGGGACGGTTCTCCATAAGTTGAAGGGCGCTGTAGGCGAGTTGATCCGGGGAGACTGTGACGGGGTTCCGCGTCATGAAAGCCTCGGCATTTAGGCCCATTAGTTCAGCCGGGTTGCCCTTCTGAAGAGCGCGTCGAAGGTCACCGTCGGTGATAATGCCGGCTAGAACGTCGCCCTCGCTCAAAACGCTGACTGCGCCCAATCCCCCACGCGTAATGGCACTAACCACTTCAATCCAGGACGTAGCTGGCGAGACGACGGGGTTTTGCTTACCGCCGTGCATCAGATCTGCAACCTTTAGAGAAAGCCGTTTGCCCAGCCGACCTCCAGGGTGATTAAGTGCAAAGTCCTCAAGGGTCAATCCCTTTATCTGCATTACCGTCAGAGCCAGAGCATCTCCGATGGCCAGCGCCACAGTTGTACTGGCGGTGGGCGCAAGATTGAACGGACAGGTCTCCTGGTCCACCGAAGCGTCCAATACAACGTCCGCATTTCCTGCAAGAGTCGAGGTAAGGTTCCCGACGATGGCAATCAGTGGCACAGTTCGATGTTTCAGATAAGGCAACATGGCGATCATCTCGTCCGTCTCGCCGCTGTTGCTCACCAGCAGAACCACGTCAGATTTGTCCAAAATCCCCAAGTCGCCATGCAGTGCGTCAGAAGCGTGCAGAAAGACAGCGCGAGTTCCCGTGCTGGTCAAAGTTGCAGCGATTTTTCGAGCGATGAAGCCCGATTTTCCAATCCCGGTCAGCACCACTTTACCCACACAACCGACCACGAGGTCGACGGCGCGTTTGACTTGTTCCGGTTGGAGTCGCTCCGCCGTGTTATTGATGGCGGCGGCTTCGTGCCTTAGGAGTTCTCCAAATTGGAAGATTGGTTTTGCCATCTAACGTCAATTCTGCAATTCAGCGTAGAAGCTAAAGCGAAAAGGCGCAACAGTTTTTGGACTGTCGCGCCTAATCTTATGTGGTTACTGTCCTCACCCCAGCAACCACGTGGATGGAAGGATTCACCAACCATCTAGTTGGAGACACTATATCGCGCAATTCCCCTAATGGCAACACTCGAAAAGAGGGTCAGAAGTCTCACTCAAAAAATGGGTGAACCAAACCGTCACCCCGAATCCTGCGGCCAGCCGAAATGACTTATCAAGAATTAAGTCAATCAGGAATCCCACTCCTTTGGTGCGCCGTTCATGAGCCGGAGAGTGCCAGAAGCTCGAGCGAGTGGCCGTCAGGGTCATCGAAATACACCGAAGACGCCTTCATCCACTCGTGGTAAACGGCCTCTGTGACGGTAATACCCTTCGCTTTCAAGATTGCCGCTGATTGTTCGAGATCGTCCGGGCTAACGACAAAGGCGAAATGCTGCTGCGGCCAATCGGCCTTATCTTCCTGCAGCACCACCATCCCGGCATCGCCGCCAACACGAAGGAACAGCCAATTCCGCCGCTCATCGCGCAGACCTTCTTCCAAGCCAAGGACATTCTTGTAAAAAGCTTCAGAGCGGGCCAAATCTTTCACCCGTATTGCGATTTCATAAAGACCGGTTAGTGGTAATGCTATTGGTAACATCAAGAGCGCTGTGCCTCCACGGATTCCGTTGTTCCTCAAAGTCTATCCGGCCGCCTCCGTATCCAACAACTCCTCCGATGCAGCGAGATTCCATTCAGCAACCTTTTTTGTTACTTGCGCCTGAACAACGCGGGCCACAACCTTTCTCAACCCCAGGGCATCGGACAACTGCTTTACCTCTCCCGCTTGCAAAAGCATTCGACTCTTGCTAAACCTCGTGACGGAAATGTTCTCTGGAGAATAATCATGAAAAATATTCTGCGCGCTTGTGGTTCGCTGGCGGTTGTTTTTGCCCTCCTTGTCCCGGTAGTCGCTGACACGATCCGGCTCAAGGACGGAAGCGTAATTCGCGGGCAAGTGGTTGGTTTCAAGGATCAACAGTTTACTGTATTGATAGGGTCTGGTGCGCAGGGCCGCCGTAGCCGAACCCTAATCTATGTTGAAGATGTCGAGTCGATTGAGTTTGATTCGGCCACCTCAGCCGCAGCCTCCGGTTCGGCGAACGAGGACCAGCCGTCGACCCCGACAAACTCCCAAGTCTCGCAGCCTCCGAGATCAAACCCGGCGACAGACCCCAGCAGAACACCTGCTCGTACTGACCCCGTGCAGACCTCTACCCAAGGCTCGCTTACGTTCTTTACAATCAAAGTCGCGGTTCGCGCGGATAACACTAACAACGGCTGGACCAACAGTGGCCTGGTGGTTCGCAAGGGCCAGCGATTGCGAATTACTGCCACCGGTCGCATCTCGCTCGATAGGAGGGGTGATCGATTTTCGACTCCGGCAGGCACGGCGGGCGGGGTTGATAATGACAAGTTGATGCGTACGGAGGCGACCGGGGCTTTGATCGCCGTAATTGGTGACGACAATGATGATTTTCTCCTGATTGGGACCCGACGGGACTTTGTTGCCCAACGAGATGGGGTTTTGTTCCTCGGAGTCAACGAAGGCAATCTTAATGACAATACCGGAACGTATGACGTCGTGATCGAGGCTGAAGCGGGCATGAATGCACCGCGGTAGCCGACAAGCGGGTCCCGGGTTCCACTCTAGTTCGGATACGGGAAAGCCCCGCCTGGCTACGCGCTTCGGCAAACGTTGGGCTATCTACCGGCATCAGACCGAGACAAGGGAGAACAAAGCAATTGGCCTTGATGCTTCGCCGCACACGGTTCTTACTGAATATGGAAGAAGCGGACAGGCGAGCCGTCTGCGGTCCCAGGAAAGACTGGGGAATCAGTTGCTTTTCTTTTTGCCTTAGCTCGGAACAGGGGATTTCATGAAACTTTCCAGGTTAGCCCGATCTTTCTTCGCCTTGATGGTCGTAACAGGCTTACTCGCGGGGCTAACCCTCAGCTTTGCCCTCGGACAGTCACGCCGCCAGCCTCCAACCAGTAATCAGAAAAAGAATCAGCGACCGGGTGAAACCGCAAAGCCCGGGGAAAAAACTGAGGAGCCGCCGCCCCCGGATTTGATTGGTAAGCCTCAGGACGCGGAGAAAGTCACCATCTCCACCCAAATCGTCAATGTCGATGCCGTTGTGTATCACAAGAAGAGCGGACAGATTGTGGCCGGGTTAAAGAAGGAGAACTTCTCGATCTTTGCCGATAATGTGCAACAGACCATAACGAATTTCTCCACTCCAGAGTCACCCATTACGGTCGCGATGACCGTCGAATATAGCAAGTGGTCGGAGGTGTTTGGATACTACGGCAGTTCAGGCCAGGACGACGGTACTTACGAAGTTATTCGTCCGACCGCGATGTTTTTGTCTCAGTTTATCAAACCGCCTTACGACTACGCTTCCGTGGTAGCTTTCGACATTCGCCCCACGCCGATCACTGATTTCACAAATGACCCGCAGCGACTCAGCCAGGTGGTCAATCTACTGCTGCGCAATCGTCCGGCCTTTCGCGAGACCAACCTTTTCGACGCGCTCAAATTCGTACTGGTTGGAGGCAGAGGTGACTCAGTCGTCCTCGAGGATTCAAAGTCAGAGAAATCTGATTATGCCGGTCTGGTTAACGTGCAGGGCCGGCGCCGGGCTGTGATACTTGTCGCCTCCGGCATCGATACCTTTAGCAAGATTAACTACAATGACGCGCGAAAGATTGCTCAAAACGCCGGCATTCCAATCTACATCATCGGCACTGGAAACCTCTTCTTCAAGAAGTATGAGGATCGACTGGGTGCCGTCGACGACTTGTCAGGCATGCCTGGACGTTTGACGTTTCTGCAGGCGGCTAACACGCTAAAGACGTTCGCCAAAGAGAGTGGCGGTGCCTATTACCCGGTCACCTTCGAGGGCGAACTTCCAAAAGTCCTCGGCTCGATAAACGCGCTTTTGCGTAGTCAATACAGCCTGGCTTTCAACCCGGGCGACGTGCGCGACGGGAAGCAGCACAAGCTGAAAGTTAGCGTGGACGTAAATGGGGACGGCGTTAATGATGATAGTGAATATGTGATCCAGGCTCGTTCCGTTTACAACGCCCCAAAACCTGAGGGAGCCAAGCCATAAGAAGAACTGGCGACTTGAAGCAAAGGGCAGCAAACCACGGTGTTCGCTGGCCTTTCCTCCATTTGGAGTGCGGTAACCTGTTACCGCTTTGGTATTCGGCGACCTGTCGCCGTAGTCCTGTGCGTTGACCGGTTAT
>JANNJZ010000366.1:0-2211 GCA_031396065.1 Pyrinomonadaceae bacterium
GCCAGGACTTGGTATTGAAATCGGAGCTTAGTTAAGAATTGAGGAATAAATGATGAGCTATGCGAGAAAGAATATAAAGAACGTGACGGGATCGATCGTTGGCGTGATTGTATTAGCCGGGATCTCTGTCTGGCAGTTTTACCTATTCGTCACATTCAAGAACGTGCAGGGCGGGTCAAGCCATTTGTGGTGGGCCATTGCCATGGCCGTCGTGGCTTGTGGCGTGGCGTTTCTGGTGTTTTCGGTTTTCATGCGCCATGACACTGACGATGATCTACATATCACTTCAACGCCGCGAGCAAGAGTCGTTTGATTGGCAGAGGCTATGTCGATGAATACTTTGTTTGCCATGCGACGCGCCAATGGGGATTGGTTTGCGCTCGACGATCAGGGCAGTTTCCGCGTTCCGGTATTTCACTCTAGCGGCGACGCGATGCTGGCGCGTTCGCGTGATACTGGAATGGAGTGCTTCAGGCCCGTAGTGCTCGACGCTGCGGCCTTCAAGAATCTTACGACCACGGATGAAGGCAAGGCCTGCTTCTGGTTAGTCGGAGATCCCCTAAGGAATTTGAGCCGCAGTCGACCTCTCGACAGGAAGCAGCTCGAGCAACTCATGAGAAACGGCGAAGGGAAACGGGTAGCGAGTGGAGTAACCAAATGATCTCTTCATGCGATCACTGTGGCAGGATATTACCGTTGTGGCGGATACATTGCCCTAACTGTAAAAAGTCGGCGATGAATTGGCTGCAGATTCTGGCCATCGCAGTTCTAGTAGTGCCCGCGCTCTTTGTCCTTGCAAAGTTTCTGTAAACCGAGATGAAGGTCTCATTTGGAAGTCTGACGTAGTTAACGAAAGTCTTGATAAAGGAATAAATAAATGGCTGGCATCGAAAAAGGAAATGGCAAGGGCCCAACCGGGGTGGCAAGTGAGGGTACGTGGCCGGGTATAGATTCCCGCTTTCGCCTCATCATTCTGGCCGGCAAAAGAACGAAACAACTTCTTCACGGCTCAAAACCTCGCATCGAAGTCGACAAGGGAAGGCGTAGAAATACAAGCATTGCTCTTGAAGAAGTGAAGCGAGGGTTGGTCCATTTTATCAAGGTCGATAAAGATGGGGTACCAATTCCTGACGCCGACGCGCTCGGGTAAACTGAATTTGAGATAGGACTCCCCAGAAACGGAGTCGCCAGAGTGATAGGCGATAGCAGGATGGCTTGCGAGTTTGATAGGAGGCTAGTAAACAGAGTATGACTTCGATGAATGGACTGCGAGTCTACATTCACCCTGAGAGCGCGAGCACTTACACGGACGCCAGCATCTTCTATAGCAGGCGCGGCAATGGGCCCATTTATCGCTGGCTATACGAAGAAAAACTAGGGCATTGGCGTAGCCTGCGCATGAACATCTCCGAACTAACCTCAAAGGATCTTTGCAACGCCAGCTGGAAGTCGCTGCCCGAGAAACTGCAAGCGCAACTTGGTCAACATTACGTCGAGTAGCCATTTAGCGGCACACCGAAACCCTGGTTGAGGACGCCCGCGGAATGGGGCCCACCCAACATCGAACGTTCTTTGATCCCACTCTCCAAAAGTGAGCACAAGGCGTGACAAACACCTGGACGGCGAAAGATACAACGACCCATCAGGATCACGTCATTGCGCATATAGTTGGCGCCACTGTTCTCGGATACATTATTTTCGAAGAAGCATTATATGTTTTGCTGGACATTGGCTTCGTGTGGACGATCTTTTTGGACGGTGAAATGTCGCTGCTGCCTCATCCCGTCGCTATTAAGGAATTAGGAATCGACGAGCAGATTAGACAAGAAATCAAAGCTGACATAACCCTCCTACTCGGCGATAATCCGTCTGAGGAAAAGTTAATGCGAATGGAAGCGGCTCCGGTAGAGTGTCAGATCAAAGAAGTCAGCTTTTTTGAGCGGGATAAGCAAAGACGTTTACTCCTGAAGGGCGAGGGCGGTAATCTGGCAATAGAAACATCGCTGGCTACGACGGAAATACAAATTTATGAGTTCTGAAAACAGCGAAACGAACGAAGCGGATCTGGGTCTCGAGCTTAAAGACGTTGCCCAGACCGAGCATGAATATCTTCATGAACGACTCCGAGCGGAACTAGGACGTGAGCCGACCGAGGAAGAGTTGGATGAATGGCTACGCCAGCATACCGCGGGGTATTGACTAAAGACAGCG
>JANNJZ010000501.1:0-4747 GCA_031396065.1 Pyrinomonadaceae bacterium
TGGTGGAAGTGGAGTCCGACTCGCACGGGCACGGTTTATTTCGATACGAATGGCAGCGCCCTGGATACCACTCTCGCCGCTTACGCGGTGTATGGAGGCAAACTATCGGAGCGCGCCAGTAACGACGACTATGGCGCGATCACCAGTCGCATCTCTTTCAAGGCCAATGAAGGCGACGTGTATTACATCGCTGTCGATGGTTATCAGGATTCCGCCGGGGACATCTTCCTGCACTGGAGTCAAAACCCGGAGATTAAGCCGTCGCCGCTCCAGGCCAAAATCAACGTACTCGACCCGGGCTTTGCCAAGCTCAAGGAGGTCACCAGCGGCTTTTATAACGTACGGATAATTGGCAGTGGCTTTAACGGGCTTTCGCAGGTGTACGTGAATGGATTAGTTAGTGATAGCCGCAGGCCCAACCGGTCAGTGACGCCAACGGAAATAAATGTGCAGCTACCTGCAAGTGATATCGCGAAAATCGGCCCGGTGCAGATTGTGGTCTGCGGAGGTTCAGATTCAGGCGGTTCGTGTGCAAACAGCGTATCGAATATTAAGATCTTGAATGTGATTGGATATTCCACGTTTGAGGTAGCCCCGGGCCAGATCACTGAAGTGTGCAAGCTCGATGAGGCTGGCCGCTCTTTGGGAATGTGTTTCAAAACCAGCGCTACTACGTGTCCTGGCCCAGGCAATTGCCAAATCACGGCTTCGTTGTACGAGGCCATCACCGTAGCTGATTTGAAGGCCAGATCCGTAGGCACCAAGTTTCGCAATATTGGGATGGGAGTGAATAACGATATTGAGGTCAAGATCGAGATAGATCAATCACCTCCTGCCGGATCCGTCCCGGTCGGTTCAGTTAACCTGAATGGTCTGCTGCTTTTGCCTCCCGCTCCCGGGCTAACAACTAACGCGGGTCTAGGACTGCTGGATTATGGGAGCACCAAATTTACCGCAGCTCAATTCGCAAACAGCATGAAACTTATCGGACTTGACGGGGGCACGCTGCTAGCGAGCAATGGCAGCAAGTTGATAGGAAACGACGGCGGCACAATCTATAGTCGCGACACGAACAGTTTCAATTACAACAATGCGCTCAGCTTCATAACCCGACTGATCGGCAACGATGGAGGAACGTTTACCGCTCGTCAGTTGGCCCCGTTAATCGGCCTTGATGGATCCACTCTGATAGGAAATGATGGTGGCACCCTAATTGGAAATGACGGGGGCACTCTGATAGGTCTTGACGGATCCACCCTGATCGCTGCGAGCTCATTCCTTGGGCTTAAGGCGAGCTTCGCGGCCCAGAGCGCGGGAATTCAGGCCGGGAATATTGTTAACCCAAATAACCTGCTGGCAAATCTACATGGTGTCGGGTTTGTCGATCACAATGGTGGCGACCTGATCAGTGGCCACGGCGGCGCGTTTTCCGGGATCCTTGCAAATAAGCCTCAACCCCTGGCCATCCGAGTAGGAGATCAGGCTGCCGCGACCAGTTCCTACGATCCAAATTACAAGGGCTGGTTCGTGATTAGCGGAAGCGGTGGCAGTGTGCCGGTAATTACTCAAACTACAGATTCCGAAGGCAACGCGGGTGGCACCGTCAGCCTTAAGTTCGATAACACTAGCTTCCCCAAAATCGCGGACCTGGCGAATACCGTCCTGACGGTTGCTGCTGATCCTTCGATTGTTCAGTTTTCATCGACCGGCTTTACCGCCACTGAAGGTGTGGTTAGTGCGAACATAGCCGTTTCGCGGACGGGCGACATTTCACTTCCGCTCACGGTCAGGTATTCAACTGTCGATGGAACCGCTCAACAGAAAACGGACTACAAAGCTACGTCAGGCACGTTGAAATTTGCCGCGGGTGAAACGTCTAAGACCATCGAAGTGCCGATTGTTGACGACGTCTATTCGGAAACTGCCGAAACGATCAATATCAGTCTGCGCAATGCTGATGTAGGGGTACTTGGTACTCGACACACGGCGACGCTTACGATCAACGATAACGACAGCGGCACGACAACCGTGAACCCGTTAGACACTCCCAGCTTTTTTGTGCGGCAACACTACTACGACGTTTTTGATCGTCTGCCGGATCAGCCAGGTTTGGATTCTCGAACCGGCCAGATTAGCCAATGCGGAACAGACGCGGCTTGTCTTAGTTTGAAACGAACCACCGTCGGCCTGGCGTTTCTCACTGACGCGGAGTTTCAGGAGACCGGCTTCTTCATCGCGCGCTTGTTCAAGGCATTGCTTGGAAGGCATCCGACCTTTGTCGAGTTTCTTGCCGATCGCGCCAAAGTCATCGCCGGCACGGATCTAAATGTTACGAAAGCAGACTTCGTTAATGAGTTTATCTATCGTCAGATGCTCATCGACCCCCAACTGGCCGATCTTACGCCAGAACAGTTTGTGGACAGGTTGAATGCAAATTCCGGAGGCGCTCTTACTCAGACGCGACGCAACGCCCTGGTCAACGGTCTGAAAGGACAGTCTGCCAGCATGGCTACGGTGCTCAGCGAAGTATCGGACAATGCGGTGTTCAAGCAGAACGACTACAACGCGGCATTTGTGACGATGCTTTACTTTACCTTGTTGAGGCGCGACGCCGACTCGTTTTTCGCAAGTCGAGTGCAGACATTGAATCAGAACAACAATTATCCAGGACTGGTTGACGCGTTCTTGAATTCGACGGAGTACCGATCCAGGTTCGGCTTGCCCGGGCCAGCCTGGGACGCGGTTGTACTCACAACGACTCAGGCCGAGATCAAGACCTGGACCACCGGCGGCAACACCTGGGCATACCTGAAACTGCTGTTTCCGAATGCCGGATACAGAGTTAGCAATTGGGGACAGGCAGTCAGGGTGGGCAACGACTTTACGGCCGATGCTACGGTAGAGATATTTACCGGCGCGTCGGTGCAGGCAGTGACCACAACGGCTGGGCTCTATGATCTGGGAGTGCTGGCCCCCGGTAGTTACAACTTCACCTTCAAGAACAGCGGGGTGACGGTGAAGACGCATGCTTTCACGGTTACAGCGCCGCCATTTCCAGCGAATCCGATTGATGATGCGCGGACGTTTGTGAAGCAGCAGTATCGAGACTTCCTGAATCGCGAAGCGGACCAGGCCGGAGAAGACTTCTGGACCGACAACATCACCAAGTGTAACGACCCAGCGCGGCGACCAGCCGGGCAGACAGTTGAACAATGCACGTTGCGGCAGCGGGAGACGACGAGTGGCGCGTTCTTCCTGTCGCCGGAGTTTCAATACACGGGTTATTACGTTCTCCGGATGTATCGTGGGGCACTCGGCCGTCAGCCGAAGTTGTCGGAGTTTTTACCGGATGCCCAGTTTGTGGGGAACGGGATCGTAGTTAACGGACAACTCTCGGCGGCGAAGATCAACCAGAACCGGGCCGACTTTGCGGCGCAGTTTGTAAACTGCACGGATGCGACTAAGTACCGGTGCGCGGAGTTCAAGGCAATTTATGACGGGTTAACCAACCCGCAGTATGTGGACAAGCTGTTTGAGATGACGGGAGTAAACGCGAGTGCGTCCGATAGGGCAGCGTTGGTTAATAGCATCGGAGCCAGCGAGACGCGCGCGAGCGTGCTGCAGAAGATAGTGGACGGAACGGTCATTGTGGGAGAAGGGAACCAGCAGTTCACGACCACGTATGGACAGGCGTTCTACGAGCAGCAATTCACGAGGGCGTTTGTGCAGCTGGAATACTTTGGCTACATGAAGCGAGACCCTGACGAAGCCGGCTACGCGTTCTGGTTGGGCAAACTCAATTCGTTTGGCGGTGATTTCGTGGCGGCGGAAATGGTGTTGGCATTTATTTCATCACCCGAGTATCGTTCGCGCTTTGGTCAACCCTAGATCGTGGTAGCTACCCAGTCTCTTCCGCTGGGAACGCCATAACGCTGGGGGCGCCATAACGCTGGGACCGCCGTAACGCTGGGACCGCCGTAACGCTGGGACCGCCGTAACGCTGGGAGCGCCATAACGCTGGGAGCGCCATAACGCTGGGGGCGCCATAACGCTGGGAGCGCAGGCATCCTGCCTGCGTAGCGCCGTCAGGCGCTCTTACGTGCGAGGTCGAGTTCCTTCTCGTTTTTATTCCTTCCCGTTTTTATCCCTTCCCGTTTAGAGAGCACACTTGTGTGCCCCGTCGGACATTGAGCTATTCCGCCACGGGCACACAAGTGTGCTTTCTAAACGGAACCTATCCGGACTTTTCAAACCGATGCTTTTGCCCGGTGGTCAGGGCAATCCAGGAATTCATCGAAACGCGGAAGCTTTAGCTTGCATGATCGCGCGCGAGGCAACCTAAAGGTTGTACTCTATACGCCTGTATATTGGTGTTGGATTGTTATGAGCTTTCGGAGGTTTGAATGAAACGAATAATTGCCGTTCTGTTTTTCTGCCTGGCTGCAGCGATACCGGCTGCGGCGCAAAGCAAGGTCACTCGGCTTGAAGGCCAGGTTGTTTGCTGTGAAGAGTGTTGGGCGCAAGCTGATCGTACAAAAGTTCAGTTTGGCACAGCGGCAGATTTATTGAAGTCGCAGTCATGCGTTGCGGGTGGAGACCCGACGCTAATTGCGGTACGCGATGGCAACAAGTTCACCCTCTATCAGCTCGAGCCGGCGAAGTTTCGACTGCCGGGAAAAAACTGGCTGGACTTTGTTGGCAAGCAAGTGGCGGTTACCGGGCAGACAGGCGTACAGGTGGGGGCGTC
>JANNJZ010000409.1:0-8538 GCA_031396065.1 Pyrinomonadaceae bacterium
CAGACATGCTACAAAACAGAGGGGGGATTCATCAGCTCTTGATCCATCGTCAAAGCGTTCGGATGGAAATTATAGCATGCTGAGTCACGAGCGGTATGAGGCGGACCAGGATATCACCGGGCTAACACTCAGGGCTTCAAAAGGAGCCAGTGTGTCCGGAATGATCGTTATCGAAGGCACACATGACAAGGCGGTTCAAAACAAGATAGCTCAGTTGCGCCTCCACGCCTACGTAAGACGCGATACGCTGGGCGTTGGCTCCGCGCAGTCGTCTCAGATCGGCCCGGACGGCAGCTTCCGAATCGGAGGGTTGCAGCAGGGAACGGCGAATTTTCAACTGATTGCTCCAGACCGCTCGCTGCTGACGGGCTTTGTGATCTCACGTGTTGAGCGAGATGGAGTTGTGGTGCCGCGGGGTATGGCGATCGAATCCGGAGAACAGATTCTCGGGGTGAAGGTAGTTGTTGTTTACGGGAACGGGATCATTCGAGGGACAATCAAGGTCGAGAATGGCCCGCTGCCAAATGGAGCACGCCTGATGGTCCGGTTGGCGAATCCTCTAGTCCCCTCGGCAATGATTGGCCGATCCCAGGGGACTGATGCGCGTGGACGGTTTGTTATCGAAGGAGTACCGGCGGGGTCCTACGATTTGCTGGTCCACGCATACATACCGGAGTCACGCACAAAGTCGCCTTTCAGCAAGCAATCAGTGACAGTGACTGACGGAGCGGTGGTTGAAGTGGAACCGGTTATTGTTCTCGAAAACAATCAATTGCCCAATCCTTGAGGCTGTCGGAGCGCAGGCAGACGGAATCCCAATCAGGGTAGCCTAACAAGGTGCTCGTCCTGCCATCTCATTATCCGAACTGTGAGACTGATGAAATCTTTCAGACAACAATTGCGCGGGGCTGGGCTAGTCGTGGGGTTAGTCTTCCTTTTCGCAATTAGCATTACCGCTCAACCTCAACCCGACGAAGTTCAAACTGCGTCCACCGGCGCAATTACCGGACAAGTCGTAACGGACACGGGTCAACCGGTAGCTGGAGCGGCGGTTTTTGTTCGAGCTTATGGGGCGACGGGAGCGGTCCGCAATACCACGACTGATGCGGAAGGGAACTTTCAGGTCAGCGGTTTAGACCCAGTGTCTTACGTCGTTGGCGCTTCGTTCTCCCCTTTCGTTACAGCTCCGCGCGACCCGGAGAGTACTCAGCCTTCGTATTTTCGGGTAGGCGACTCGGTCAAAATCCAGTTGACAAAGGGCGGAGTCATAACCGGCAGCGTAGTTACATCCGCGGATGAGCCGGTAGTGGCAGTGAGAGTGCGGGCCCATATGATTCGCGACTCCTATGGCCGGTCAATACGTTATGGGACTCCGTTCAAAGAGCGGACGACTGATGACCGGGGCATTTATCGCATCTACGGTCTGGCACCGGGGACCTACGTCTTGTCGGCGGGAGGTGGTGGGGGCTTTTCAGGGTTCAATTTAAGTCCTTACGAAACCGATATGCCGACATTTGCGCCGTCGTCTCCGCGGGACACGGCTATGGAAGTAAACGTCCAATCTGCTAGCGAGGTGTCTAATGTTGATATTCGCTATCGAGGTGAGCCGGGCCACATCGTTAGCGGGAGCGCCATCGACGCAGCCGGTACTGCACCAGGCAGTTTTACGATTTACCTGAGCCCCATCTCCAGCGGAGTATCACAATCGGGCAATTCTACTTTTCAGCCTTCGGGCAGTCTCGGGTTTTCTCTCTATGGCGTTGCTGATGGCGACTATCATGTCGTCGCTCAAACATATTTTCCCACGGGTGAGTTTGCCCTCTCGGAGCCAAAGCGAATCAAGGTCAATGGGGCGGACATTAGCGGGATCGAGTTGGCGGTAAAACCGCTTGCCTCAATTACTGGACGCATTGAACTGGAAGAATCAGAGTTGACCGAGTGCAAGGGGAAGCGCCGGCCCTTGTTTGCGGAAACGCTTATCACCTCATGGCACAATGAAAAGAATATAGCTAAAGACCAGCCTCAATTCCCCTGGTCACTGGGCGCGCCCATATTCCCCGACAAGCAGGGTGATTTCACTATGCGTAATCTGGCGCCCGGTCAATACCGGCTCCAAACCCGGCCTCTGGCTAAGTACTGGTACCTGAAATCGATCTCGTTGAAGTCGTCAGCGCCGGCGGCCAAAGCAGCAGCTACAAGAACGCCTGCGGGAAGGGCGCCGGCGGCAAGGAGTTCGCAGATCGGTCGCTCGGTTGATGCCGCGCGCAATTGGACCACCTTAAAATCAGGCGATCGAGTATCCGGATTGACCATCACACTGGCTGAGGGCGCCGCTTCGCTCAAGGGACAAATCAAGCCCGCGGACGGGCAGAAGTTGCAGCCTCGGATGTTCGTCTATTTAGTTCCGGCAGAGACCGAAAAAGCTGAAGACGTTCTGCGATTCTTTGGGTCGCTGGTGGAGGCTGACGGAAGTTTTACTCTTAACAACTTGCCCCCGGGGCGATACCTGACAATCGCAAAAGTCTCCGACGAAAGCGAATCAAACGTCCTGACAAAGCTGCGTCTCCCAGACGAAGCGGAGGTTCGGACAAAACTGCGTCAGGAAGCCAGCCTGGCTAAGATTGAAACCGAATTGAAGCCCTGTCAGAACGTCACAGATTTTTCATTGCCGTTGAAGCCGTAACAGCTTCGGAATCTGCGGCTGCTACCGGTTCGGTTGGTCACTACCAGAGCGGCACCTGATTTCGTAAAGACCATCGCGATGCGCCTTCTGGGCCAGCTGGTTTCGGCTGACGGCTTTGAACCCGCGTGGAAATTTCGGCGCGACAAAAATTGCGTATGTGCGTTAGCGCACGACCACGTTGCCGACATCACTAATCGGGCAAAGTCAAGGCCGAAAACTCAATGGGTTTGTTACGCTTTTCACGTTCTGGCGCCGAGGGTTGAAGGGCTTGACGCTGTGCAATATGGCTTGTTAGACTCCGAACACTTACCAATTAGGGCCCCGGCGCTATTACTGCGTCGCTCGGTTTTCCCCCAGACCCGCGCGTGCGGCGCAGTCTGACATATTTACAAACCAATGGAGGTGCTGCGTGGGCTTCAAAGTCGGCCAGAAAGTCGTTTACCCCAATCATGGTATCGGGACCATCGAGCAGATTGAACAGAAGCAAATAGGGGCTAACTCACTCCCTTTTTATACGCTTCGTCTCGCTGCTAACAACTCCCTCGTCCTCGTTCCAGTCTCAAACGCGTCGGAAGTAGGTCTCCGATCACCCATTTCGTCTGGCGAATGCGAGATGCTTTTCAAAGTGCTGGCAGATGATTTCTCATTGCCCTCGAACGATTGGAAAGACCGGTTTAAGGATTTTTCGGAAAAGATGCGCACAGGTGATATTTTTGAAGCAGCGGATGTCTTGAAGCATTTGACCTACCTGAGTCATCTCAAGCCGCTCTCATTTCGGGAGCAACGGATGCTCGAACGGGCGCGCTACCTGGTGATTTCGGAATTGGCCGCGGTTTGCCGGCAGCCGGAATGCAACATCGAGCCGCGTGTAGAACAAGCCCTTACTCGCGCTTGTGTAAAGCATGATCGACGACCAGTCCGAGCCCGGGCCGCAGGTGCAGCGGCTGGTCACTAAAGATTACAAAAGATCAACGCTTTCTAAAGAGGCTGCGGCGGTGTCTCTGCGGTAAACAGGACACCGTCGGGGTTCCTCTTCGTCCTAACCTGGTCCGCCTCATACCGCTCGTGACTCAGCATGCTATAATTTCCATCCGAACGCTTTGACGATGGATCAAGAGCTGATGAATCCCCCCTCTGTTTTGTAGCATGTCTGAACCTCCAAGTTATCTTCTCAATCTGATGTTCGCACCGGACGCTGCCGCACCCGCTGTTGCATGGGGAATGGTCGCCTTGAAATTGGGCCTGGTGTTATTCCTCGTCGGCGCAAATGGTTTTTTTGTTGCGGCCGAGTTCGCCTTAGTTGGGGTACGTCGGTCTCGCATCGAGACTCTGGCCGCCGCGGGAAATAGCATGGCTCGCCGGCTGATAAAACAACTCAACAACCTAAACGCGTATCTGTCCGCTTCTCAGTTGGGGATCACTTTGGCATCGCTGGGTCTTGGCTGGGTTGGGGAGCCGGTAATCGCGCGCTTGCTGGAGCCGCCTTTCTCAGGGCTCTCGGAAGGATGGCGGCACGGCCTCTCCTTTTTCATCGCTTTCTCAATCATTACCATGTTGCATATCGTTCTGGGAGAGCAGGCGCCAAAACTTTTTGGGCTGGCGCGGGCAGAGAAAGTTGCTTTGGCTGTTTCCCTCCCCATGGAACTTTTTTACCGCGCGTTTCAATGGCCGATTCGTGCGCTCGACTGGGCTAGTGATCGCACGGTCAGGCTTTTCGGACTAAAGCCATCTCCGGAACATGCTTCGAGCTATACCGAAGCGGAGTTGCGGCAACTAGTCGACATCTCGCGCGATAGTGGTCACCTTCGCGCTGAAGAGCGCCGGTTGATTCACAGAGTCTTTGAGTTTTCCGATACTCTCGTGCGCGAGGCTATGGTACCCAGAACAGCCATTGCCGCGATCCCCACCGATTGCTCCCTTGAGCAACTGACGAAGGCCTTTGAGCAGCATCGTTATTCACGACTGCCGGTCTACCGTGGATCCATCGATGACGTGATTGGCTTTGTGCACAGCAAAGCCCTGATTCCCTTTCTACTCAAGCCAAAGAGCTTTGCTCTGGAAAAAGTCATGCAGCCGCCGTTGTTTGTAGTTGATACGGCCCGGCTGGAAGATGTCTTGCGGCAGTTGCAGAAAGAGAAGACTCACTTTGGCTTCGTAGTCGACGAGCATGGCGGACTCGAAGGCATAATCACTCTCGAAGACTTGCTCGAAGAGATCGTCGGCGAGATTTCAGACGAGCACGATGAAGAGGTCAATGAACAGATCACGCCGGCGGGCGACGGCAAATACATTCTTGCAGGCGGACTGGCGGTTCGGGATCTTAATCGGCGGGTGAAGCTTTCGCTGCCGGAGTCTGAGAGCTACACGACTATTGCTGGCTTCCTGATGACTGAGGCCGGACACGTTCTCAAGCCGGGCGACACCGTCGAATACAATGGCCTCAAATTCGAAGTTGATCGAGTCGAACGACGCCGCGTGATAAGCGTGCGCCTGGAATTGCCCACCGACTCAAGAACACCTGAAACGGACGCTGCTGGTGACACAGCCCATACGGCTGGCTGAACCGATCGGGTTTTGCGCGCTGACACTTCGATTCCAACTGTGACGATGATAGAGTTGCTTTTCTCGAAGATAGCGACTTTCTGCCTGAACGGAGTCGAATGAAAAGTGCGGTCATGAACCGCATAAGCTAAACGATATAGTACGCTTGATTGGAGTCAAAATTAGATGAGCTTGATTGAGGAGATCCACGCTCGAGAGATACTGGATTCACGCGGCAACCCTACAGTTGAAGCGGAGGTTATGTTGAGCGATGGCCAGGTGGGAAGGGCCGCTGTGCCGTCCGGAGCATCCACCGGAGAGCATGAGGCTGTCGAACTGCGCGACGAAGACAAAACCCGTTATGGCGGTAAAGGTGTCCTGAAGGCCGTGCACAACGTCAACGAGGTCATTGCCCCTGAGATCGAGGGCATGGACGCGCTCGATCAATCCGAGATCGACAACGCGCTGATCGCTCTCGATGGTACTCCGACAAAAGCCAAGCTGGGGGCCAACGCCCTGCTCGCAGTGTCACTGGCGACGGCGCGCGCAGCGGCCAGTCATCTTGAGGTGCCGCTCTACAAATACCTCGGTGGACCAAATGCTCGGACGTTGCCTGTGCCGATGATGAACATCATCAACGGCGGCGCGCATGCCGATAACAACGTCGACTTCCAGGAGTTTATGGTTGTGCCGGTGGGTGCTGAGAGTTTCTCTGAGAGTTTGCGTGTCGGCGCGGAGATTTTTCATACCTTGAAGGCAGTCCTGAAGAAGAAGGGCTATGCAACGAGTGTGGGCGATGAAGGTGGCTTTGCCCCCAATCTTCGCTCAAACGAAGAGGCTATCGAGACCATCCTCGAGGCGATCACCCAGGCGGGATATTCGCCCGGAGAGGATTGCCTACTCGCTTTGGATCCGGCAGCCAGCGAGTTTTATGACGGCGAGTCGTACGTATTCAAGAAAAGTGACAAGCGCATCCTTTCGAGTGACCAGATGGTCGAATACTGGAAGGAATGGATAGACAGATACCCGATAATCTCGATCGAAGATGGGATGGGTGAAAACGATTGGGCTGGCTGGAAGACTTTGACCGATGAAGTGGGGGCGCGAGTCCAACTCGTCGGGGATGATTTGTTTGTCACGAACACCGAATTCCTGCGGAAGGGAATTGAACTAGGAGTGGCTAACTCAATCCTGATCAAAGTGAATCAGATTGGCACCCTGACCGAAACCCTGGACTGCATCGACTTAGCGAGGACCAATGGACGCACTGCAGTGATCTCCCACCGGTCAGGTGAAACGGAAGATCCGTTCATCGCAGACCTGGCGGTTGCAACAAATGCGGGTCAAATCAAGACTGGTTCACTTTCCCGCACCGACCGGATCGCCAAGTACAACCAACTGCTGCGTATTGAAGAGGATCTGCGCGGCACCGCGCGCTATCCGGGCCGTTCAGCGTTTCACCAACTCGCTTCCACGGTATCGAACCCACGGGATCAGCCGAGGGAAGTCGGCGCCGCTAGAAGCTGAGGGAGCGAAAGAGCAGGAAATGACAGAGGGCGGCGAACGCGAATGGCGGCGGGGCGAATACACCATTAGCACCGACAACGAACGCCTTGATCTGGCGAAAATCCACGACTTTATTTCGAACCAGTCTTACTGGGGCCAGGGGCGAACGGTTGAGACCGTGCAACGTTCGCTCGATCACTCGCTGAATTTCGGCATCTTCAAGCACGATCAGCAGGTTGGGTTCGCCCGTGTCGTAACCGATTTCGCTACCTTTGCCTGGGTTGCCGATGTCTTTGTTCGCGAAGATCATCGCGGTAAGGGATTGGCGAAGTGGCTGATGGAATCGATTCTATCGCACCCCGACTTGCAGGGATTTCGTCGATGGGTCCTGGCCACGAAGGATGCTCAAGAACTTTATCGGCGATTTGGATTCAGAGAGCTCAAGCGTCCGGAGCGTTGGATGGAACGCCCCGATCCACAAATGCAGGAAGCCCCGGATTATTGGAAAGACGAAAAACAAATAACGAAGTAGCGCCGAAACGGTAGGAAATGTTTTGCAAAACTCAAAAGGTCCAATAGCGCTCATCATCATCGACGGTTGGGGTTATTCACCGCGGCGCGAGGGCAATGCGATTGCGTTGGCCGCGACTCCCTACTACGACGAAATGTGTGAAAAGTATCCGCAGACTCTACTGGAAGCGTCGGGCACGCGCGTCGGTTTGCCGGCCGGAGTGATGGGGAATTCCGAGGTAGGGCACTTGAACATCGGGGCCGGACGCGTCATTCGGATGGACGTCTCGCGGGTTGACTACGATATAAGTACCGGCGAGTTTTTCCATAATGCAGTATTAGTCGCGGCGATGGACGGGGTGAAGAAACGAGGCAAATCGCTCCACTTGATGGGTCTGCTTTCCGATGGTCAGGTGCATTCCTCCCAGGAACATCTCTACGCCCTTCTTCGGCTTGCCAAACAACGGGGCCTGGAACGTGTGTTCATCCACTCCTTTCTCGACGGGCGCGACACGCCTCCGTCGTCGGGAGTCAACTATGTTGCGGCGCTCCAGAAAAAGATTGAGGAAATCGGTTGCGGGCAAATCGCATCGATTATCGGCCGCTACTACGCTATGGATCGCGACCAGCGCTGGGAACGAACGCAGCGCGCCTATGAGTTGTTGGTAAATGCAAAAAGCGAGCGAAGTAACGACCCCGTTGCGGCAGTTCTGCAATCTTACGCGAAAGGCATCACCGACGAGTTTATGGAGCCGATTGTCATCGTGAGTTCCAACGGTGACCCCGTCGCGACGATCCAGGATGGTGATGCTGTCATCTTTTTCAACTTCAGACCAGACCGTGCGCGCGAACTTACCAGAGCACTGGCCGTGCCGGGCTTTGCCGAGTTTGACGTGACAGGGCGGCCTCAAATCGACTTTGTCTGTTTCACTGTTTACGACCGAACCTTTCCGCTCCCAACGGCTTTCGCTCCCCACGATCACAAAAACGTTTTGGCAGAGGTTTGGGAAGGCTTCTCCGTCCGCAACTATCGGATGGCCGAGACGGAGAAGTATGCCCACGTCACCTACTTCTTCAATGGGGGCGTGGAAAAGCAGCATGCCTGCGAGCGTCGCCTGCTGGTGCCGTCGCCGCGGATTGCCACGTACGATCTGCATCTGCATCTGTATGAGCGCACCCTGAAACAGGTGCTGCACTATCGGCGGACGACCATGGTCGTGACGCTGCTGATCACGCTGCTGACCGTCTGGCTCTTTACGAAGATTCCGATGGGGTTCCTGCCGACTGAAGACACCGGC
>JANNJZ010000428.1:0-14028 GCA_031396065.1 Pyrinomonadaceae bacterium
CGACGGCGGCGACAGGTCGCCGAATACCAAAGCGCTGACAGGTCACCGCACTCCAAAATCAAACCGCGATGACTTCCATCTCCGGGTCCACTTCTTGTTTGAGCATCCCCTCGATTGCCATCAAGGTGCCGGTTAGGGAACTTGGGCAACTGCCACACGCACCCTGGTAACGGATACTTAACGTGTGTTCCTTTAGGCCTATTATTTCGAGATAACCCCCGTCTCCCATCAGGGCCGGCCGCACTTTTTCATCCAGGATTTCATTTATCTTCAATAGCCTGGGATCGTCGCTGGTGACCGCTGCTATCGCACCACCGACTGCGGCTGCCGCCGCCGATGCGGCCGGGGGGTTAACCGCCGGGGCGGCGCGGATTGGGACCGCGAGGATTGGGAGCAGGTCATCCCAATCGCCTTCATCATCTTTTTCGACCGTAATCATGCGGTCCATGTAGAACACTGAAACCACGTGGCCCACGTCAAACAACGACTTCGCGAGCGGGTCATTTTCCGCCAGGTCCGCCGATCCATATTGGTGGGCTGTGCCATGGCTAATGGATTCCTTAAGAATAAATTTGACTGCATTGGGGTTAGGTGTTTCTTCAATATCACTAATCTTGGGCATTGCTGGATCTCCGTCTCTTCACCATCAAAAAAAAGTAAACTAGTTTAGATTCTTGACGCTGGAGACATTATAGCGACTTTGGGATTGATGCGCAGTCTGGGGGCGTAACCCCAGCTATTGGGCCATAAACCCTCCAAAAACGCCGGGTTTCCTGACCGAGAAAGAAGTATTGCCAAAGTGGACCAGCAGGCATATACTCCGTCCCCTCACTTGCCCCCCCTTACAAACTAAGGTGAGCCAAGTTGAGATTGAGGCAGGCGATTGCGAGGGTCGCCTGCTTCTGCTTTTTTAACCATCCAGTTGTTGGCGGTCAGTAGGTCAGCAGTTCTGTTTTGTCGCTTGCTACTTTGGGTTTTGCGATAAATACTAATCGCGTAATTGACAGCGAAGGCAACCAGCTGAGCGCCCGTCTCGCTGCCATACCATGATTGAGTTATTCCGGTACGGGGCACACATGTGTGCCTTCTAAACTACGGATAACGGATCGCTGACTTAATCGAATGAACATCGGGATCACGGTTTATCCAACCTACGGTGGGAGCGGCATAGTCGGCTCAGAGCTGGGGAAGGAGTTGGCAGCACGCGGTCACACGGTCCACTTTATCTCTTCCTCCCTGCCGACCAGACTCACGGAGCTTAACGAACGGGTGCGGTTTCATGAGGTCGAGATGATGTCGTATCCCTTGTTTGAGCACCAGCCTTACACGCTCGCCCTCGCCACTAAGATGGCGACAGTGGCGGAAACAGAGAACCTGGATCTGCTTCACGTGCACTATGCGATTCCCCACTCCATCAGCGCCATCCTGGCGCGAGAATCCCTGAAGCCCAAACGATACCTGCCCGTCATTACCACGCTCCATGGAACCGATATCACGCTCGTCGGTGCGGATCGGTCGTATCTGCCCATAACGCGTTACGGAATCGTGCAGTCAGACGGCGTCACTGCGATTTCACATTACTTGAAAGAGGCGACGAAAGAGATATTTCACTTCGACGATATCGAAGTCATTCCAAACTTCATTTGCCAAACCGACTACGCCCGACACCCGGTTGCAGAGTTGCGTGCGTCGCTGGCTCTTCAAGGGGAACCGCTGCTGGTCCATGTTTCCAACTTTCGCCCGGTTAAGCGTCCGGTGGACTGCGTTGAGATATTTGCCCGCGTCTTGCAAAAGGGAATCAATACCAGGTTGGTTATGGTGGGCGACGGCAGCGAACGCCCAAATGTCGAACACCGGGCGCGATGTCTTAACGTCTTTGACAAGTGCGTCTTTGTCGGCAAGCAACCAAAGATTGTGGATTATCTGTCATGCGCCGATGTACTCCTTTTGCCGTCTGAGCAGGAGTCTTTTGGTCTGGCCGCTCTCGAAGCGATGGCCTGTGAAGTGCCGGTTATCGCTTCGCGAGTTGGCGGTATTCCGGAGGTGGTGACGGATGGCGAGACGGGATACCTTAGCCAAATGGGCGACGTAGAGAAGATGGCGGCGGACGCAGCACGGTTGCTGAGCGACGACAACCTGCGGCGCGAAATGGGCAAACGTGCGCGCGAATCGGCCGTGTCGCGTTACCGCACCGATCTTGTGATTCCCCAGTATCTAAATTTTTATGAGCGGGTAATTAGCCGTAAACCTAAGGAACCCTGCTGAAGTGACGAAACGACAATTCCTTATTTGGGCGCTCACCTGTCAGCTCATCTGCCAACTCTCGTTGACCAGTTTCGGGCAAATGCCCACTGCAAGCCCGTCGGGAGAAAGAAGACCAAACCCTCCTCCGGCTGAACAGCAACCAGCGCAACGGCCGGTCCGGCCAGGTGATGACGAAACTGTCAGAATCACCACCAATCTTGTTCAGGTTGACGCCGTAGTAACTGACAAGAACGGCAAACCGGTAACTGACCTACAGGCGAGTGAACTTCAAATCCTGGAAGACGGCAAGGCGCAGGCGATCACGAATCTGTCCTATGTCGCTCTCGACTCGCGCGTCGCTGCCAAAGCGGCGGAACCGGTTGACCGGAACGCCCCATCCCCGCCACCGGTTCGTCTGCGGCCC
Organism: Pyrinomonadaceae bacterium; assembly: GCA_031396065.1. Lineage (GTDB taxonomy): Bacteria > Acidobacteriota > Blastocatellia > Pyrinomonadales > Pyrinomonadaceae > PSRF01. Next base: position 2,669 of record JANNJZ010000428.1, read on the forward strand.
GATCAGGTACGTCGAACGATGGCGCTGGTAGTTGATGATCTTGGTCTTTCGTTCGAAAGCGCGTACTACGTTCGCCGGGCCTTAAAGAAATTTCTCGACCAGCAGATGCAGCCAGATGACCTGGTTGCGATCATGCGCACCAGCGGCGGCATTGGCGCTTTACAGCAGTTCACCACTGATAAGCGGCAACTTTATGCCGCCGTAGAAAAGGTGAAATGGAATCCGTCGGGACGAGGCGGGATTAGTGCGATTGCGCCAATACAACCCCCGGCACTGCCAGAGTCTCCGCTGCCTGGCCTCGCAACCGCGGAAGGTGGCCCGACAGCTGCCGAAGACCTGGATCAGTTTCGCGAAGATATCTTCGCCGTTGGCACTCTGGGGACGCTCAATTACATCGTGCGTGGATTACGAGAACTACCGGGACGTAAGTCGGTGGTCCTGATTTCAGACGGATTCAAGATGTTCAACCGGTCAGAACCCGAAGGCAGCAACCGAGTTCTTACGGCGCTACGCACGCTGACGGATCTGGCTAACCGCGCTTCGGTGGTCATCTACACGATCGATGCGCGTGGCTTGCCGACTCTTGGTCTGACGGCGGCCGACTCCACCGCCGACATGAGTGCCGAACGAATCGAACAGAATTTAAGTAATCGTCGTGCAGACTTTTTCGAGTCGCAGAGTGGTCTGAATTATCTGGCCTTGCAAACCGGCGGCATAGCGATTCGCAACAACAACGATCTGAATGGCGGCATCAAGCGAGTCATCGACGATCAGCAAGGTTACTACCTCGTTGGATACAGACCGGATGAAGGTACGTTTGACAAAGTGTCCGGCCGCCGAAAGTATCATAAGCTCAACCTGAAGGTGACGCGGCCTGGCAAGTTTAACGTTCGCATGAGGACGGGCTTCTATGGAGTTACAGATGACGATGCCAAACCAGCCCTGATAGCCCAAACCCGATCCCAACAACTTATCAGGGCAATTACTTCGCCCTTCGGGTCGGCGGGGGTGCACGTCCGGCTGACTTCGCTTTTTGCCAACGATTCAAAGTTTGGCTCAATCCTGCGTTCAATTGTGCACGTGAACGCACGCGATCTGACTTTTACCGACCAACCCGATGGTTGGCACCAGTCCGTTTTCGATGTCCTCGCTATTACCTTCGGCGACAACGGAACTGTGGTCGACCAGATTAGTCGCACCCAATCAATGCGCGTGAGAGGGGAAACCTATGAGAGCATTCTCAAAAACGGCTTCACCTATAACGTAACTGTACCGGTTAAGAAGGCGGGCGCGTATCAACTGCGGATGGCTGTGCGCGATGCTTCTTCGGAGCGGGTAGGGTCGGCTAGTCAGTTTGTCGAAGTTCCGGATCTGAAGAAAAACCGGCTGGCGCTCTCCGGGATCATGATGAAGGGAATGCCGATTCAGGTGTACCAGAGAGCGGGGGGCGCAGCCGCTCAGAACGATGAATCAAACGATGCTATCGGCCAATCAGATCCCAACGCCAGCCCTGCCTTGCGCCGTTTTAAGCAAGGTTTGGTAATGATCTACGCGATTGTGATTTATAACGCCCAGCTTGATAAGGCTTCCGGCAAGCCCAAACTGAAGTCTCAAACTAGAGTGTTTCTGGAGGGAAAGCAGGTGTTCACCGGATCAGAAATCCCTTTCGAGGTAAATGAACAGCTCGACTTAAAGCGACTTCAGGTGGCCGGGGCAATCCAACTGGGGACTGCGATGGTGCCCGGCGAATACGTCCTCCAGATAGTAGTTACTGATGCTCTGGCCAAGGAGAAGCATCGGGTAGCAAGTCAATGGATCAATTTTGAGATAGTGAAATAAGAACAGTATAGGACCCTATTGGTCGAATAGGTCGTAACCTGTTCTGCCGTCTCTTCCATGCAATCAATCATCATCGGGACCGCCGGGCACATCGATCACGGGAAGAGTTCCCTGGTCCAGGCGCTAACCGGGAAGGATCCGGATCGCTTACCGGAAGAAAAGCGCCGTGGCATTACCATCGATTTGGGTTTTGCAGATCTGGATCTGGGTGATGTGCGAGTGGGCTTTGTCGATGTTCCGGGTCACGAGCGTTTCGTTAAGAATATGCTGGCCGGAGTGCATGGCATTGGCGCCGTCGCCCTGGTGATAGCTGCGGACGAAGGCGTGATGCCGCAAACTCACGAGCACTTCGACATTTGCAGGCTGCTCAACGTGCGCAGCGGCCTGGTTGTGATCACCAAGGTGGATCTGGTCGAGGAGGAATTGCTCACTCTCGTTCGCGCCGAAGCCGAAGAGCTGGTGGCGGGTTCTTTCCTCGAAGGAGCTCCGACAGTCTCAGTGAGCGCGCGCACGGGAGAGGGTCTGGAGCAATTGCGGTCGGCGATTCGCAAACTTGCTCATGAAGCCCCGGCACCTTCAACCGAATCAGTTACCCGCTTGCCAATCGATCGGGCCTTCTCCATGAAAGGCTTTGGAGCGGTGGTAACAGGCACGCTCGTTTCCGGGAAAATTGCTGAAGCTGATGAGCTGGAATTGTTGCCAGCTGGACTCCGGGTGCGTGCCCGTGGCGTGCAGGTTCACGGAAGTGCTGTTCCAGTCGCGCACTCAGGCCAGCGCACCGCAGTAAATTTGGCGGGAGTAGACGTGGCGTCGCTCGAACGTGGAATGGTGCTCGCGGAGGCTGGACGCCTACGACCGAGCCAAATCATCGACGTTCAGCTGGAGATGCTCCGCAGCGCTCCCCGCGCCGTTCGCACGCGTTCGCGAGTGCGCGTGCATATCGGTTCCGCCGAGGTTCTGGGTCGCGTTCGAGTGCTGAGCCCCGGCGGAGAAATCAGACCGGGGGAAACTGGGTTGGCGCAGTTACGACTGGAGAGTCCGGTAGTCGCTTTGCACGAGGACCGGTTCGTTCTGCGTTCGTATTCACCTTCGGAGACTATTGCTGGGGGACTCGTGTTGGATCCGTTTGCGACAAAACATCGCGGCAGGGAATTGGAAAAAGCCTACCAGCGCCTGCAGGCGCTCATGGCTCCCGACCGACCTGTCCGGTTCGCTGCGTTTGTAGCGTCGTCAGGAGATCTGGGACTGCGACTCGCGGATCTGGCAGCTCGAACCGGTTGGAATGATGCCGTCTTATCCGACGTCGCGGGGAAAGCCAAAGAAGGGGGCACGATGGTTGAGGCTAACGACCACCTCAACCGCGCTGCCCATCCGGGGACCCCGACCAGGATATTCATCAACCGGGAAAACTTTGAGCGATTGTCTCGATCTGCACTTGAGGACGTCAAATCTCATCATCAGCGCGAACCGCTCTCTCGCGGCCTGGCGAGGGAAACTTTGCGCGACCGGCATTTCGCGCACACAGCTCCTGAAGTTTTCCGGGCGGTTATCGCGTTTCTCGAAAACGCAGGTGCGCTCACCACTGACAAGGATTTGGTGCGCTCCAGCGAACACAGTCTCGAACTATCACCCGCAGACGCAAAACTACGCGAGCGGATCGCGGTATTTTATGAGAAGGCCGGGTTGGAGGCACCCTCACTCGAGCAGGCCTTTGCAGACGCCGGACTTGGATCGAGCGGGCGCGCGCATGGGCGAAAGATACTCCAACTCCTAATCGACAATGGCGAATTAGTACGGGTGCAAGGCGACATGTTTATTCATGTAGCGGCGTTGGATCGTTTGAAAGAGTTGCTGCGAAAGTTTGCATCGGAACATGAGCCAGACCGGCTGATCGATGTCGGAACCTTCAAGGACCTGGCTGGTGTCTCGCGTAAATACGCCATTCCTTTGCTTGAGTATCTGGATCGCGAACACCTAACCCGCCGCGCTGGGGACAAGCGCTTCATTGTCTAGCTGCTGAAGATACGCACCCTTTTTAGATCGTAGCTTACCAGAATTACGCTCGTTTAGAGGTGGGCACCGCCCACCGGTGCGTCGTGGACGAAACGATTCGGGTACATAATAAACCTGTGATTATTTACTTGAATGGTGTCATCAACGCCGTGCCGGTGGGCGGTGCCCACCTCTAAACGAACGGATGACTGAATTGTGCCGGTGGGCAGTGCCCACCTCTAAACGAACGGATGATTACTGTGAAACACTTGCGTTCCTCGAAGCGCGGCGTTAACATGCATCCAATTAGCGTATCGGCTTTTTCCTTCAACCTTCATAGCGACTCATTGGCCGGAGGTAAATGTAAAATGAAAGAGATGCTGGCAGGGATCGTTGGTTTAGCCGCTGCTTTGGGCGCGATCTACTACTTCTACAAATTTGTAACTTCTGCTGACCCCACGGGTGGTCATACCCAGGGTTGGATTGCTTTAGGGCTGGCTGCTGTGGCGTTTGTGTGCGGGTTAGTCTACTTCCTTGGTCACGTAAACAAGGAAGAGGAGATTCACATAACCCAGTAGAGCCTTAGCTCTGGAGAGTTAACTCGCTTCAGGCCGACGCGTTTGCCGGCCGACAACGCTCGATTGCGCACCGCTGTTAGTTTTTATTGACGAGAATTTTTGACGCCGTTTGTGCACAGTAGCGGCTTGAAGTGCGCAGACGGCGCTTGTTTGTTATAGAGACCGAAATCCGAAGAGGAGACCGACGAATGGTTATCGGTTCAATGCTACTGCTTGCCCAAACGGAAACAACTTTTCGCGAGCCCGGCTATTTTGCGCCGGTCATGTTGGGCATGCTCGTGGTGGGTGGTGTAGCCTGGTTAATAGCGGCAGTATTAGGGTTTGCCCGAGCTCGGGCGTTTGGTTCATCGACGAGATGGTTCTCTTTCGCGGCGGTCGCGCTCATTCTGTTTCATATCCAATTTATCGTCCTGGGCCTCGGGGTCCTGACGAAAGATAGCAGTCTCATATTTGGCATTCTTTCCTTCTTTAACTTCTTTGTGGTGGTGGCGGGGATCTGCGCGATTATGGGTTTCATTAGATTAACCAGCCCGCGCTAGTTTTTGGACCGCTCCTGGTCCTATGGGTCGGCCAGGTGCTATAGCGATCCAGCAATTTTCATGGTCAAAAAAATTACTGTCCTGGCCGCGCTCGCACTTGCCGTGGGCGCGGCGTTTTTTATCTTCAGGGAGCGACCGTCTTCCAGTGGCCCGATGCGGCTGGATTCCTTTGCGCGGACGCGTGGCAGTCGATTCGTGATTGGTGGGCGGCCCTTTCGGTTTGTGGGCGCGAACGTTGCGATTATGTATCGTGACCAGGACCGGGCCGCAATGCCGGAGACTCTGGCGCGGGCTTCGCAGGCTGGGATTCGAGTAGTTCGCGTTTGGGCTTTCGGTGAGGGTGGTCCAAATGACATCGGTCCCCTCGCAGATTTCGCCGACTGGCCGCGGACCCACCCGTTTCGTTTTGCGCCTGACCAGTGGAACGAAGAAGCGTTTGTCCATCTGGATAAGGTGATGGCCGAAGCAGCGCAAAACAACCTTCACGTTCAGCTATGTTTGACTAACTGGTGGCGCGACACGGGCGGCGTTACCCAGTATCTCCGTTGGGCAGGTGTTAATGATGCTGCCGACGACAAGTTTGATTTCGGCATTAATACCGAGCGGGCGATGCTCTTCTTCACCAACGAAGAGACGCGCCGCCTTTACCGCCAACACGTGGAGAAGGTGGTCACGCGACGCAATACAGTCACCGGAATTCTCTATCGAGATGATCCAAATATTCTGGGGTGGGAGTTGATAAATGAAGCCCAGGTGGTGACCGGCCATTTTGCCGAGCGGCGCTCCTGGATCAAGGAAATGAGCGCCTACGTGAAGTCGCTCGATCCAAACCACCTGGTCACTCCTGGAGACTGGGGCTATCGGACCGCATCGGAAAGGCGCGAGTGGTTGGCAGATCATCAGCTACCAAACATCGATTACTGCGATGTTCACAACTATCCTCGTCCTGACGAAAACAGTTTTGTCGATTCCCCCACGGCTATGCGGGAGTTCGTCGACAACCGGGCTGCCGCGGCCTTCTCCTTAAAAAAACCACTTGTATTTGGTGAGTTCGGAATGGGAGTGGAGGGCCATAATGGTTTCTCTCAAGCGGAGTGGTATCGCGCATTTCTTGAAAGCAATGTTCGCGCTGGATCCGCAGGCGCGATGTTCTGGATTCTAACGCCCGACCCGGCGCGCGGTTATGGCGTGAATTACAATACGGCACGTGACGAGGCTGTGATGGCTGAAGTTAATCGGGCAGCTCGAATGTTTGCTGCGCTTGAATCCGCCGAGCCGCCGGAACGGTTAACCGACGACTCGCGCCATCTAATTCCGCGTCAGTTTGCCTGGGCGCGCCCCCCCGGCGATCCGGCAACGATTCCGCAGATACTCCTGCGGGATGATCGCTCGCTGCTCTACCGTTTTAAACCCAGGATGGCGTCGGCTGCTCGTTTCGAAAAACAAGGCAGCGGGTCGGGCTACATCTGGGGATTTGGTATGGGGAACCTTGATTACACAGTTCCGGCTCGCGAGGACCGGCGGCGCGTCAGCGAGATAATTGTCCGGGCACATATTCAACCCGTACCTCCAGAAGATGCCAAGCCCCAGGACACCAAGACGCGGGTTACCCTGTTCATAAATGGGACGAACTGCGGCTCCCGGTTGGTTTCGGTTGAGAAGCCAGGCGAAACGCTGGTTCAGGAATGGAGGGTCGACAGTTTTTGGGTGCGCCTCCGGGCGATGCGTGGATTGCCCCTCACAATTCGCTTCGAAGTGACACCCGAAGCAGACTGGCCTTTTGGAATGAACATCTCAAACTGGCCGGAGGGTTATGAGGCGCATGACGCGAAGCCGGTGGAGGTTGAGGTAAGGCGTTAGTCCCTTTTTAGTGACTTTAGGCTGGATAAAAGGATTCTTGCACCACCTGATTTAGGTGACGGAGGGGGAACTCTGGACTATGCTTGTGCAAGGCCATATCGTTTCATCATGCCAACGGTGTTGCGAATAGGACCCTATCGATTTTTCTTTTACGCCGGTGACCGGGACGAACCGCCGCACGTTCACGTAGAGCGCGATAATAACCTAGCGAAGTTTTGGCTTGACCCGGTCAAAATACAAACGAGCGGAGGTTTTAGTTCAATCGAAGTTAGTCGCATCCAGAATCTCGTGGAAGAAAACAACGAGACCCTGCTGAGGAGTTGGAATGAGTTCTTTAACGGTTGAAGTCCGAGCCCAGAAGGTTGTTGTCACTGACGACAGCCTGGCAGTCGATTTGAGCGACGGGCGTTCGATATCGGTGCCGCTCGCCTGGTACCCGCGGCTTCTACACGGCACGATCGAAGAGCGCAATAACTGGCGTCCTATCGGAAGAGGAGAAGGTCTCCATTGGCCCGATTTGGATGAAGACATTAGCGTTGAGAACCTGTTGCTGGGAAAACATTCGTGTGAGAGTCAAGGTTCATTCGAGAAATGGCTGAGGAAGCGAACCCTAGCCCCCCATGATCCCCCCTTGTCTTAGGTCCGGCTGAAGAACAATCCCAAACTAGAAGCATTCGTAGAAGAATTGGACGACCACTTGATGTGTGAGCGAGCCCTACACTCTGAACTTGTCTCTAAGCTTGGTTCTGCGGCTTGGCCACTTTCCGTGCGGTGAGGCTCCGCCTCACCGGTACCTCTATTTATTTTGAGGCTATGCCTCCGTGCGACATCAGAGGCGCAGCCTCGAAGAATGAAACCGCTATTGGAAAGGCCGAGCCTTTCCGCACGGAAGGCGGCAGAGCCGCAAAGGCCATCAGCGCACCGCACTTCGGCTAACTCTGTGTTTTACTGCCCCCCCCCAAACTTGACTCATTCACATCAAGTTTTACCCGACAAGTGGTCTAGTGCGAGGCGGCGGGGCTGACAACGATGTGGTTGTCGTTTGTGGTCAACGGTGGTAGACGGCGCGCTGCTTCGGAAACCGCTTCGAGCGATTTCTTGTCCAACATGTAGACTGAAGCCGAGGGCGTGGGACCTAGCGAGAGCCGGAAAGCGGGAGTGCTCGACTGCTTCAGAGCTGAGGTCACTAACTCGTTACTGAAATAACGACGACCCGGCGCATCGATAACAAAGTCGCCCTCGCTCAACTCCTTCAACGCATTGGGATCGGAGAGAACCACGGTAACCAGATCGGGTCGGTTGGCCCGCTGTGCGTAGTAAGTGGCCAGGCTCGTACTCTCGCTCGCGACTCGCGCTCCTGGCTTAGCGCGTTTCGCAATCTCAAAGATCGCATCGCGCATGCTGGCATCGTAATACTCATCGTGCGGGAAATAATAGCCCTGCTGAGCCGGTCCTCCACCAATCGCGTTGGTGTAGAGCCGAAAGTGTGGCGTTGCATCTACCGCTGCCTTGAACGCACCGGCAACCACCAGAGTGAGCGCCGCCCGTAAGTAAATCTTCGGCCAGTCCGCAGTTAATAGGGTTGAAAGTTTTCGGGCAATCCAGTCGCTGACAAACTGAACTCCAATCGCCGCCGTAATCAAAACCGCCGGAAGGACCACCGTGAAATAGCGGGTAAACTTCCCACCAGTAAAACTGAAGGTCATCATCCAGAGAAATAGCCACAACATGATCAGGTAACGCCCGTCGCCGAGTTTTCGCCGGAATAGCAAAGGTAACCCTACGATGAACCCTGCTACCGTCAGCACCGGCAACTTCACCACCACGAAGACGTGATAGAAGTACCAGGGTATTCCTTTCAGCCAATCGGTCATCCGGTGGGTGTAGAGTTTTCCCATAAACTCATACGCATCGTGGCCTATCAGTTTCTGACCGGCGAACAGTCTCATCTGTCGCCACGTAGCCGGAAACAGGATTGTCGGGTTGAGCACCAGGAAGGTCGCACCCATGACCAGGAGACATATCAACAAGCGTTTCTTGCCGAGGCGCCAACGGGTTTCCGGAATCCTCTGGAAGATCCAGTAATAGCTAAAACTGATCGTGAGGAGTTGCGGCAGGTATTTTGAGGCCAGCATCGCGCCAAACGCTGCTGATGCCGCCCAGTAATATCTTTCTGGGTTTCGGTCGGGTTGGCTTTCTGCCACCCGTTGGCCGCGCAACCAGAAGATGTTAGCGAGCAAAAAGAAGAACACCAGAAACGTGTCTTCCTTCGCGATTCTATTAAACCCAATGGCCATTGGATCAAAGGCCCATAGGGCGGCGGCAATCAATCCAACTTCTGCCCCAAATAGTTCGGCGGCCACCAGGAAAATGAGAATTGCAGTAAGCGCGCCGAAAATAGTGCCCGGCAAGCGCAACGCCGTCTCAGGTGGAATTTGGCGCTGACCGCCGAGGAACGAAATACTGTTCCACTTGTCTGCCATTACCAGGCTGCCGGTTAACAGGGCCTTCATCAGAAACGGATGCTCGCTATTGGCAGACGTCAAACCGTTTTCACGATAGCCTGCCACGGCCTGAAGTTTGTTTAGTTCGTCTTCACTCAGGCCCTCGGAGCTCAAGGTTGAAACTCGTAAACCAAAGCCAAACAGGACGAGCAGCGTCAGGGTCGCAACCAGCACGGTCCGGCTCAGGGACACGAGACCGCGTTCCGCAAAAAGCTCGGGTTTCAGGCCCGCGGTGACCACTACTTCGGCTCGGGCGGCCAAGTTTTCTTCCCTCTCAATCTCTTGTGACGTAAGCGATCAGGGCGCTGGACGGGCAAATAGGCATCGACAAAAGGGGCAAGGGTAGCGCGATTTAAACCCCTGCGCAACCGGAGGTTTAGCAAGTTTGCGGGGCACCTTTTAAAAGCTTGCAATTCAACTGGAAATCAGACAATATTCGCGACGATTCGCAGCCTTTTTTTCGCCAGCGCCCGGTTACACACTTCAGTTTGCCGGACGATTCCGCAAAACGATTAGTAACCATTCGCAGGCTTTCTTTCTAGAGTTCGGACTTTATTGTCCGCCGCGCCAATTCCGTGCGCGCACGCCCCAATTCAGAGAGGAAACGACATGGCAGAAATACAAGAGAATATTCCCGCGGGAGCCCCCATCGGAACCGATGCGGCGCCTTTTCGCATTGACGCGAAATTGCACCAGATTCTTTACAAATCACCAACGCGTGCGAAGCTGGAGCCAATGCCCGACGAGGTGTTGCCGGAGCCGGTGTATCCCCAGAAACCCAACCCGGTGGAGATGACTCAGCGCGAGTATCAAAAGCTGAATGCCATCCGAACATGGAAGACATGGGGCTCGCCTTATTTCAAGTCTCGCTGGCATAGCGGTGAATTGCGCCCGATCATTCCGTATCTGTTTACCGAATGGAAGTGCAACCTGGATTGTCACTACTGCTGGTCCTACAACAATGCGGTGAAGGGCATGACCGAAGATGTAGCCAAGCGCTCGATCGACTGGCTGCATTCAATCGGCTCGCGGGTGTTGGCACTGATGGGCGGCGAACCGCTACTCAGACCAAAGTTCATTCATAAGATCGTTGATTACAGCGCCAAGAAAGATATCTTCGTTTACCTGCCAACAAATGGAAGGTTGATGAAACCGGATGTGATTGATCGGTTAGGTGACGCTGGTGTCGCCACGGTCAACCTGGCGGTCGATTCAGTCAAGGAACGAAAGTCTCTACCGAAGGCGTTTGATCCGATTCGCCCTTACTTTGAATACCTGGTGAAGCGGCAGCGTTTCTATGGTTACACGGTGATGTTTAATATCAACATCTGCCATAACAATATGGATGATGTGAAGGAACTGACCGAGATTGCACACGACAGCGGCATCGCCACTGATTACCACATCAATGAGACGCCGATGACTGAGCAGGACCACTTCAAGCACCTCACCGAAAACCAAACCTATTTGACGCCGGACGACTGGCCCAAGGTAGATGACTTGCTGGACTACCTGAATGACAAGCGCATCAATCATGGCTACAAGATGGTTAATCCCGTCCAGCACATGGAAGACATGAAGTTGTTGATGAGGGGAAAAGTTCCACCATGGCAATGTCGCGCGGGTCAGAATTCATTGATCATTCGCACCGACGGTACCCTGGCTCCATGCTTCCCGATGTATTCGGCGACTCATGACTGGGGCGTGGTGGGGGCTCACAAATTCGACATCAAGCAGCTTGACGATATGAAGGTGGATTGTACGTAGCACTGTCTTTCGACGTGTAACTACATTCTTGGTTATTGCTACGACACTATGCGGGTGTTGACCTGGGCGGCCAAGCAGGCCAGGCACGGGTTTAAAGGCGCCAGCGGCAGCTTCTAGTTACACCGAGTAACTTGAAAACAAGAACCGGAGTCATGGAAATGGCTCCGGTTTCTTGTTGCATCCAGACATTCGGCCTAGAAAGTCATAAGGTCATTGCCAGCTTGCGGTAGAGACTGTCGAAACCCGGTTCGTAGGGGTGGCACTCCCGTGGCCACCCCTCG
>JANNJZ010000446.1:0-20002 GCA_031396065.1 Pyrinomonadaceae bacterium
GGCTGTCGCCCGCTCCGCGGGCTGGTAAATCCTGGGGGACCTTTGCCCCTGGGGTTCCGCTGCGCTTCACCCCAGGCTTTACGCTGTCACCCGCTCCGCGGGCTGGGCACCTGGCACGGGCTCCGAGAGTCAGGCTGTCAGAAACGCGTCCAAATCTGCGCGCGTCGGCAAACCAGTGCGCGCGCCTAATGCTCGACAGCCAAGCGCAGCCACCGCGCATCCGATCTTCATGCTTGCCTCAATTTCTTCGCCTCGCAACATGGCATAGAGGAAGCCGCCATGGAAGGCGTCGCCCGCCCCGGTTGTATCAACGCATCCGCCCGGCACCTGAAAAGCGGGCGTTTCGAGAAACTCCCGTTCGCAGAGAATAGTCGCTCCGCGCCCTCCCTTGGTTAATCCGACCAGCGCACAACCATAACGCGCCTTGATCTCGAGTAGCGCCGCACGGGAGTCTTCGATTCCAGTCAGCAGACGCGGAAACTCTTTTGACGAGATGAGTACATCAATCAATGGCAAGAGATCCTGTACTCCTTCGTAGACGTTGTCGATGTCGGCGGAAACAATAACACCCGCCGCTCTGGCCTCTGTGGCCATGAGCGCACAGGCCGCTGGGTCATGAGAATCCAGATGGATCACCCTCGCTCTCCCGGCGAATTCGACTGGCGCATCGTGGTTCCCATAAGCCAGACGCTCATCTCGATTCCAGAGCACAGTCCGCTCGCCCAGCTTCGCCTCGATGATGATATAGCCCACCTGCGTGCGCGCGCCCTCTATCACCTCCGCAAACTCGACATCAACGCCTTCATCCTTCAGCGACTGTAAGCCCAACCGGCCCTCGTCGTCTGTACCGAAGCGGCCGGCGTAAGTGGTCTTCATCCCTAAACGTTGCAGCGCCACTATGGCTGATGCTGTTTGTCCGCCCGCTCCCTGCTGGTGACGCAGTAACCGGGTTTTGGTGTCGTGGTTCGGATACTCAGGCACCACCAGGAGATGGTCCACCGCATTGACCCCAAAACCAGCGGCGTCAAAATGTTTGTCAGCTGGAAGTGTGAATGGAAATTGCACCTAATACCCTCTTCGCTTTGATGAGAAAGTTCGAAGGGTATCATACCCGGGAGTCAGTCGGGAAAACACAGAACTGGTAATCGCTGTCCTACCTTCGAAAGCAGTCGCTTAGAGTGCTGCTCCGAAGATTTCAGACTCTGTTTAGAGAGCGCACTTGTGCGCCTGCTTGCGCTGCCACAAACATGATTGAGCGATTCCTGCAGCGGGCACACAAGTGTGCTCTCTAAACGATCGTGTGGTTGTGCTCCCTAAACGATTGTGTGGTTGTGCTCTTTACACGACCGGGGGATTGAGTGCGTCCGGACATTAATCGCAGCAGAGTCTCGCGGATGGTTGATCTGGACTACGGATGGTTGACCTGGACTACGGATGGTTGATCTGGACTACGGATGGGTGATCTGGAACCGGTGGTGTGATCCGGACCTGCGGTGGAGATTCGGTCGAGTTAAATAGCAAACGGTGCGCAAAAGGCTGTCGCCTCTTGCGCACCGTTTGGTTTTGAGTGATTAGAAATTAAACTTCAGCGCTAACTGCATCACGCGCGGATCGCCCGCCAGCGACGTGATTCTACCCACGGCGCTGCTGTTAATGTTTCGCTCTGGTAACCCAAACTGAGGTGTATTGAACATATTGAACACCTCCCAGCGAACTTCTAAATCGCGACCCTCGCCGAAGTAGGTGAACGACCGGGCCAACGAGAAATCGAAGTTCGTGATGCCCGGACCGCGCAACGTGTTGCGGCCGCAATTGCCCAGGCGAGCCTGGACTGTGTTTGTGGTCGGATTCAACGCGCTGGGGGTAGCGTAGGCGGTGGCGTCAAACCAACGATCAATAGTGCGATCACTGGAGGACAAGGTTCCGTCGCGCAAGCAATCGGCGAAGGCACTAATGCCGACGCTGCGAGGGCCAGCGAGGGTGCTGTCGTTATTGCCGGCACGGGCAGTAAAAGGACGGCCAGTTCGGATGTTACCCAGCCCGCTGATACGCCAACCGCCCACGACCTCAGCCAGCGCGCCACTATTCGCGAATCTGCGACCTTTGCCAAACGGCAGTTCGTAGATATAGCTGGCCACAAATCGATGCCGGACATCGAAGTCGCTGGGCCCGCGCCGTTCGTGCAGGTCGCGGTTGTTCTGCGTGAAACTGCCGGTGCCGCCTGCGGCAAGATGCTCCTGCGACTCGTCGATCGATTTCGAATAGGTATACGCGCCGCGGAACGAGAGCCCCTGACTAAACCGCTTCTCTACCGTCAACTCGCCCCCGTGATAAAGCGAGTCACCACCGTTGTCGCGGTATTCCACCGGGCCTAGCAGCGGGTACGGCAAAACTGGCGCGCCACCGCTATTCATGATGGTGCCATTGGCGTTGAGGAATGGCTGGTTCAAACTTCGCAGGGTTGAAAGATGCGAACCTTTCGTACCGACGTAATCAAGCGTGGCCACCATGTTACCTGGCAAGAGCCGTTGAATGCCCAGGTTCCACTGGTCCACACTGGGGCTAACCGCTTCAGGGTTAACTGCACGTAAACGAACCGAAGTGACATTAACTGCGCTGGGAGTGAGCGACAGGTTAAAGCCGGTCTGCAGCCGCATGTTATTCGCTGTCGAATTAGCATTAGCGGCTGCGACTACATTGTTAACCAGAAACGGAAGATTCAATGACAACTGATCCTCACTACCGGCTCGCTCGAACAGCATAAAGAACCGGCCATAGCCCGCCCGCACTACGGTTTCAGGTGTGACTTGATAGGCCAATCCCACGCGCGGAGCGAAATTGTTTTTATCGGGTTTGACGAGACTCTTGCCAACCGGCGAATTTGCTGGAGTGAACTTTAAGCCGGTTATAGGATCAAAGTTCGTCATGCGGTCCTCGCCTTCATACGGCCAGGTCGCATAGTCGTAGCGTATGCCAAGGTTAAGGGTCAGCTTCTGGGTGAACTTCCAATCGTCCTGATAAAAGAATGAATACATCATCAGCCGCTGGTCCACGACTGCCAGATTTGTAAGTTGGGCCCCTGAAGGATAGCCGAGTAGAAAGTCGGCCATGCCGATTCCGGTGACTGGTGCGCCGGCAGGTGGATTGGGATTGCTGGTGCGATTACCGTCGAAGTTGAAGGACCCGCGCAAGGCCGGAACATCCAGATAGATATTCCTCATCGGCCCGCGGAAGTCGCCGCCAAACTTCATCGAGTGGGCACCATAGGAAAGACTGATCGTATCGCTCCACTGGAATTGATTGGTGCGCTGTGACTTGGGTAGGAAGTCAGGTGAACCCAGCCGGTCAAATCCGGATTGGCCGCCGGGTTGGGTGCTTCCACCACGGGCGGAAACGATTATCCCCGGGATGCCGCCGCTATACAGAGGAGAATCCGCCACCCCTTTGAAACCTATTTCAGCCAGCGTGTTCAAGCCAAAGGGATCCTGGGTTGCAATCGAGTTGTTGCGTCCCCAGCCAAGTCGAAACTCATTGATCATGCGCGAGTTTATCGTACGCGTCCAACCGATCGCAGCAGACTGTCCTTTCATGAAGAGCCGTCCGTTTGCTGAAGAGCCGGTGCCGTCGACGACGCCACCAAAAATACCTGGGATATACCGGAAACGATCTGAATTGGTGTAGCGAACGAAGAAGCTGTTGTTCGAATTCATCTGCCAGTCGACCCGGCCGGTGTAGCTGTCGGTGTCGTCAGTGATTCCCGGGTTGCGAATGAAGTTGCTCAAGTTGAGTGCACCCGAGCCCGGTGTAGTATTAGAACCGGGCGTCAAGCCAAGCACCTTTAAGGCAACCGGATCCAGGCATATGGCGGGGATCTGATTATTTACAAATGATCCATCGGCATTAAACGCGGCCGGTGCTTTGGCGCGACAGTCGCCAACCCGATCGTAGATTTTCGCATAGCCGGCACCGGGAATGCGGTTGGCAGCACTTGCGGCTGCGGAAAAATCTCCGATCCGCTCGTTTGCCAGGGGCACATTGCCCAACCGCGTCACTCCTTTGCGAATGCGGGTCCCCTCATAATTAAAGAAGAAGAAGAGCGCGTTCTTGTTGCTCCAGGTTGATGGACCACCCTCGCCGAAGCGCGGTAGGGTCACGGGGCCGCCGAAGTTACCACCAAACTGGTTTTGAATGTTCTGCGGTTTCTTCACCCCAGCGCGATTGTTGAAAAAATTGTTGGCGTCAAAAACACGGTTGCGATGGAATTCATAAAGCGTGCCATGAAAGTCGCTGCCGCCGCTCTTCGTGGTTACGCTAATCAGGGCACCTGGACTACGACCGTTTTCGGCAGAGTAAGGATTGGTGCTAACTTTGAATTCCTGAATGGAGTCAACCGAGGGACGGGCTACCTGGGTAGTGAGCTCCTGCACATTCTCCGATATCGAATTATTGTCTACACCGTCCAACACATAATTATTCTGTAGCGAACGAACGCCATGGACGTTGGCGCCGCCGGTGCGCCCATTGGCTGTGCCGCCACCTTCCTCGGTGTAGCGATCAGCCTGAACTCCTGGCACTAAACTAACCAGGTCGTCCCAGTTGCGTCCGCTCAACGGTAGTTGATTCACCATGCGACTTTCGATCACGCCACCAGTTGTGGCCTCTTGCGTCGTCAGCAGTTGAGGGGCTGAACCCACCACAACGGTCTCAGTCACTGCGCCAACTTCCAGCCCGAAATCGATTCGCGCCTTTTGACCCACTTCCAGATTTATGTCCTCCCGCACCGCCTTCTTAAACCCCTGGAGCTCGACTTGTAAGGTGTAGGCCCCAACCGGCAGGCTGGCAAAGTTGTAGTAGCCTGAAGAATCTGACGTGGCCGTGCTTTCGACCGTCGTCGCCTTATTCCGCACAGAGACAGAAGCATTTATGACGCTGGCGCCGGTCGGATCTGTAATCTGCCCGGTAAGACTGGCGGTGTTAACCTGGGCCGATGCTGGGATGGCCATGCCCAGACAGAAAATAAGTAGGCATAAAAACATGAATGGGGTTTTCATCGTGTTCTCCTTGTGGTATGCGTGAGTTCCTGCTTGAGGAAGTTGCGGCTCGACAAGCATTGGGGGCTCACATGATGCTTTGCGACACGCGAATACGCGTACAGGCATTAGCCTGCGTGACGTTATGTTTTGGAACTGGTAAGAAAGGTCTACTCATTCGCTCGGCCTACGCTCGGCGCGCTTGAGGTCGGCTTACTAGATGACGAACGAAACACTACTGGGCACGAAGTCCGGCGACTCAAAATGGCTTGATTCAAGGAATCGGAAAATATCCAGAACACTTACGGTATCTGTTGGGAACCTTTAGAATTGCGGCGGATAATAACACGTTATGTTGTGGAGCCGAACAAAATATTAAAGCAGTCTGAATTTCCTTTCCCACCCGCGAATGAGGAAAGTCGAGCTATTTGGTTATGCTCTGCTCTCGGCAAAAAAACTTGTGCTTGAAATCATTATTGAGTTCCGTACTTTGAGCCGACTCATGATTACTCAGGTACTCGCAAACACTTTCATCCTGGTCTTATCTAGTGAACAGCTGGTTAAATTCACATGAAAACTAAGCTAAGCTTTGTCTGCTTTTCTCTACTATTTTCGACTCTTGTTTATGCATCGATCGCCACGCCGATCGGGGCGACTCCACTCCCTAAACCGCTGGCCAGTGAAACGTTCAATTTGCCAGCCGGTATGGAAGTTGGCTTGGACATCGAAGCCAGATCTCCGGGTGCCTCCTGGGCGCGCCCCGGCGCCGAAGCAGCCGCGCTTTCGGTTCTACTAGATGGCGTACATAACCAGGAGCTGCTGCTGTGGGCAGGTGACGAAGTGTTTCACTATAGAGTCATGCTCGGACATCTGAGCAAGGGTAAGCACACGGTTTCGGTGTCGTTGAATCTTCCGCGGTCAGCTGCCGGCGCGCAAATCGCTGACGTAAAGTCAGTGCGCGTGCTACCACTTGCCTCGACCAACTCATCCGCGCTTACCAAAGAAGACCGGTTGGCTTTGGCGCGTTCGCCTGTTCTCTACGCCCGCGCCAACACGATCGACCACTTCACCGACATGCCGATGCTCATGTATTACGAAATTCTACCGGTTACACCTGACCGTTTAGAAAGCGGACTTGTCCGCCCAACGGGGACAACAGCCACCCCAGCCGAACTGCCCGGCCGGGGAGCCCGGCAAGTGTCCTTGCTAAACAAGGGGAATAATGAGCGCGCATCAACTGGTCAGGATTTCATCGTGCGTTACACCGCAATTTTCACAAACGAAGACGGCGGCACGCAAACACTCGCGCTAATGGCGCGCTGGGGTCGCGGGACCGATATCGAATGGGTTTATGAGTTTCGGGTTCGTGATGGAAAGATAATCGAAGAAACGTATCAGGGAGTGGATCACGAAGTTCAAGCCTTCACCGGCTCGCGGACGGGAGGACAACATCCACTGCTTGCGGTTGCGTCTGACAACAATAATTTTTCGGATCTGGCCTGCTCGGCAGTCCGCTTTGCGCCATTACCTATGCGGGTCAATCTCGAGACTGCTACTCGCGAAAGTGTGATGGACAGGTATCCGCAAACCTACCGCGTGATGACTGAAGAGTTGCAACGCGAACGTCGCATCAGTCCCAACCCAACCGGCATTAACATCATTGCCGATCCGCGCGACTACTTCTATATCGAAGCAGCGTCGGAGCAGATGGGGGCGGCGCTCGGCTTCGACGTAAAAGTTGCGGGCCAGGCTGAAACGTTCGCTTCCGATCTGGGTGACGCTCGTTTGCGAATAGACCGAAGCGGTAATTTTCGCACTGCTGTGCGACTGCCTCATGGTGTTTCGCCGCTGGCGATTGAGTCAGTTACCGCGCGTTGCCACCCGAGCGCTCAACCTGCCGCCGAGCGCGGGTGCCGTAAGCTGAAATTGTTGCGAGTGCTGACGCTCGATCAAAGTTTCGTGCCGCAAGCTCTGATATTGCAGTCGCAGCCCCAGTCGTCCTTGGCAACTGGAGAATCCAGGGTTTTCAGAGTGGGCCGAAACTAATGATCGCGAGTGAAATATCGCACCCGTTCCGTTTAGAAAGCACACTTGTGTGCCCGTGGAGGAGTAGCTCAATCTCGTTTTTGTGCTCGCAACGGCGCCCAAGTGCGCTCTCTAAACGGAACGTGAAAGAAGGGTCCGCCCCTAAAAATCAGCGCGTGCGGCCGGCGCCGATTGCCGGAGCACCTTCACGTAAATCGGATTAGTCAAACCGATCATGCCATTCTTTCCATCGCGAACCTCAATCCGGAAATAGGAATCGGCGCGGCAATCAACCTCAATTATTTGCGGCTGACCATCCGTTCTGGCGGGAAAGCTCTGTATCACCTTGCCATTTGAGATCAATGAGACGGTCGTTCCCTGGGGTGTGGCTACGGTATTGATGAAGAAGCGTATCTTCCCCGCCGCGCTCAAGTGAATTTCATCGCCAATGATCGAACGCGCCCGCCGTTTGCCGTTTGCCAACTCGGCTTCGAAATCGATCGCGAATCGCGGTGCGCCATCAATGAGGTAAGCACGACCCTGACGAATAGCCGCCAGCAAAGCAGCTTGCGATAAAGCCTTCGCTGCAACATAAGTCGTTGGTTTACCGAGTGGAGTATCCGGACGGTGAGAGTCGGTGGACGCGATGGCAGTGATTCGTCGCCCGGTCTGTAATATCTTGTCCCACATCTTGAGCGCCGACTCATCGGTAGTTTCCCAGGGACCATTCCACACTTCAATTGCATCAAAGTCGCGTACCGCTGCGTCGTAGCTCCAGGCGCACCCACCACATAAAGCGAACGGATGATTTATGGAGACGAGCGCGCCGGCGCGATGGGCTTTGGCGGCGATGTCAGAAATCCGACGGTTATCTCCGGGGTGAGTGCGAAAGTCGATCCAGGTTCCGGAAGGCAATCCCCAGGCATTGGTGTGACCGCCATAAGTAGTGATTTCCTCGCCCCGCATGACGAGCGGTTGCCGCAAACCCTTAGTCAGTCGCTCAAGTTCTTCATGGTGGCTCGCCGTATTGTGATCGGTGACCACGATGAAGTCTAAACCAGCATTCCGCGCACTGGAGAATAGCTCTGCCATGGTCCAATTGCCGTCGCTGTGTATGGTGTGCAGGTGAAGATCGCCACGCCACCAACGCACACCGTTTCCGGCAACGCGGCGCTCGGCAAGCGTGGTGTGCGGATTTCCGCTTTCCTTAATCGACGTTGCCGAGGTGCCGCTTGAAGTGGGGCTGGTTGGCCTGGCTCCGGGCGTGGGACTCGACGATCCGTTCGCTAATGTTTCAATGTCGACTCTGAACGAGATGTCGACGCCGGCCGGCGCCACCCGGTAGAGCCCAAAAATAATCCGCCACGTGCCAGCGGGCAATTCGCCCCGCATATAACCCGGCGTGGCCTCATCGCGAGAAACAAAAAACTCTGAGCGGCGGCCACCGCTCCAGCCACGAAAGCCGCGCGGGTCGGTGTCATTGCCTGACGAGCGGGCGTCGAAGAGTCCGACGTCAATCGTGTTTGTTTCGTTGGCGCGATCATACTTATAGCTCACCTTGATCCGAACTGCATGGCGGGGCACCTCAAAAGGAACATAGGCATAACGGCTGTCGTTTGGACCGGGCTGAGCCAGATGAACAACCCGCTCAAACGTCACAGCCGCTGCATTCATTGAATGGGGACCGACGAGCACAAGGGGCCACGCGGTCGTTGCTGCTAGAACACAACAGAGCAGAGCAAAGGTCATTAAGTATGTCGCCTTCAGCATAGTTCTCCTCTAAACGCATTATCCAGGTGCACAAACACTCTCGAGAGCTGCAAGAAGACTAACGGTGGATGCCGAGGCCCAGCCCGCGATAGCGGGCGACAGCGTAAAGCCTGGGGTGGAGCGTAGCGGAACCCCAGGTTGATCGTCCAAAGACAATGCCAGCCCGCGGAGCGGGCGACAGCCGTGAGTCGGGAGCTGTCGCCCACTACCGCGGGCTGGCATTTTCTTTGGACTATCAACCTGGGGTTCCGCTACGCTCCACCCCAGGCTTTATGCTGTCGCCCGCTACCGCGGGCTGGGTTTGGGTTACGTTGTTCGCTCCGGCAGACCAATAATCGATCGAACTTCCTTAAGGTTAGCCCCGGCTATTGCCCGCGCCTTTTCCGACATCTCTCTTATCTGAGCGTTGACCCTCGCCGCGTCTTTCGAAATCTCTTCGCGCCGCGCTCGCAGGCTTGACGTCAGTTCAACCAGCGCGTTTGCGACCACCTCTTTGAGTTCTCGATATTGCAGTGTACCGGCGTTGTAATCCCTGAGCAGTGCAGCGGCGTCTTCTGTATTCCCACACGCCTTGAGAATTTCAAAAAGATTGACCACTCCCGGACTCATCTCCGCGCCGGGTGACACCCCTCCGCTGTCCGTAACGGCCGACTTCAGTTTTGCGCGAATGCTTTTCTCATCTTCGAAAAGTTTGATGTAGTGACGTTCGCCGGCGCTCTTGCTCATCTTTTTGGTAGGATCCAGCAACGACATAATTTTAGGAGTCTCAGTAAACAAAGCCGCCGGCTCAGGAAAGAAGTCCACGCCAAACTGACTATTAAACCGCCTCGCCAGATCGCGCGATAGCTCAAGGTGTTGTTCCTGATCCTTGCCGACTGGAACATAGTCTGCACGGTAGATCAGAATGTCAGCAGCCTGGAGCACCGGATAGGTGAAGAGTGCTGCTGAAACAAACTGCGTCGCGTCCTGTCCTTCAAGCAGGTCAGATTTATCCTTAAACTGGGTCATCCGGCGTAGTTCGCCAAACGCACAGATACAACTGAGAATCCAGCACAACTCGGTGTGTTCGGGAACCAGCGACTGAATGAACAGAATGGCTTTGTCCGGATCTATTCCACAAGCCAGCAGGTCGATAACCATTCGCTCCGTATTGGCCCGGAGGCTCGCGGGATCGTAGGGCATCGTGATGGCATGCAAGTCGACGACGGTGTAGATGCAGTCGTGCGTATCCTGAAGGGCCACCCAGTTCTGGACTGCTCCAAAATAGTTGCCGATGTGCATCTCGGCGGTTGGTTGAATACCGGATAGTACTCTCGAGGGCATTTATAGAATTCCTCTCTGCTGCGTCGTCGTTTGATAGATCCTATATGCTCTTACATTCTCTCAGGCACCGCGATACCCAGAGTCGCGAGCGCCGAAGTCAGCCGACGGCGTGTGATATTCGCTGCGGCAATCAACACAGCTCGCTTCGTTGCATCTTCCTCCGCGATTATTCGGTGGCGGTGATAGAAAAGGTTGAAGGCGCGGGCCAGCGTAAATGTGTACTTGGCCAGGTTCGCCGGCTCTGCCGAAGCGGCACACAAGGCAATTACTTCTTCCAGACGCTCGGCAAGCATCACCAACGACCATATCTCGGTGCCTGCCTCATCCGCCAGAATGTCAGAAACCTGCGGCCGACTTAGCGGCTCAGATGTGGCCTTCCTGATCAACTCAACGGCATCGGCGATCGCTTCCTGCGGCAGTTTTCGGAAGATCGAGTTGGCCCTAACCGCGGCATACTGACAATATGGACCAGTCTCGCCCTCAAACGAGAGTGCTTCCTTGAAGTCGAAGGCAATCACAGAATTCCGGGTAAACTTCAACAGAAAGTATCTGAGCGCCCCTACCGCGATATCGTGGGCCGTGGAACCTTGTTCGTCCGGCGACAGTTCCGCGTGCCGGGAAGAGACTTCGCGTAAAGCGTCCGACTCAAGCCGATCGATCAGATCGTCGGCCTTGACGCCGAGTCCTTTGCGACCGCTCATCTCGATATAAGGTCGCGCGCGGTCCTCCTCGCTCAACTCAATCCCCAGTTCCGCGCACGCGGCGGGCGACAGGGCCACCATCTCGTAACTAAGATGAACACTCGCTTCCGCGCCTACTTCAGGAACAACCGCGGAAACTCCCCGGGCCACGATCTCCTGCGGATATGCCTGCCGCGAATCAATAACGTTATATACCCTGATGCCGCTACCGAAATTGGGGCGAACAATCTCGGGCGCTACTTCGGTGTTGGGCTCAGTTGTAGTTGCCCAGGCAACATGACTGTCCGCATACGTGCGGAAAGGTTTGTAATTAAAGTCCAGTCCGAGTTGGCCGAGCTTCCAAAGCTGATAGGCGATATCTTTTCCGGTGTAAGTAACAGTTCCATTCGAGCGCACGATAATCTTGTCAGACTCATGCTCATCGGTGCCCGTGTGTGATTCAAAAGGCATCACCCAGCAGCCAGCGTGTTTTCCCTGTGTTTCCAAGCGAAGCACGCCGGCGTTTTTCATCAGCTCGAAGGCCCGATCCCAGAAATGCAAATGGAGAATGTCTGACTCACGAGCCAGCAGATCGTAGCGGATGCCGAGACGCTCCATTGTGTCGAGGATGCACTCCACATTGCGGGTAGCCACGTAATCGGCCAGCTCAGCAGTTGAACTATTGCCTTCCTCGAGCGCATGCAGCACGTCGGTGCGTAGTTGTAGTCGCTCAGGATTCGGTTCGCCGGCGGCGCTTCCGTTGCGATAGAACAAGCCAACGCGGGTGTAAAGATCCCAGCAGTAGTAATCAAACGGACGATCCTCGGGCAGGGAGCTGTCCAGGGCTTTGATGTCGTCGAGGTTCAGCTTTTCGATGTGCATAAAGCCCACGACCACGTCAGCGACCTGCACGCCGGTATTGTCGATATAGTTTTGGACTTCGACACGTTCGCCGGCAGCCTGAAGAATCCTGACAAAGGTGTCGCCAAGGACTGCGTTTCGAACGTGGCCGATGTGCGCTGCCTTGTTCGGATTAATGCTGGTGTGCTCGACCATCTTCTTTGGCCGATCCATTACGGGGACGGCTTCTACCGGCTCCGGCGGCTTTTCAGCCGCGAACATCGCCAACAGATCCGCGCGCTGGAAGAACACATTCAAATAGCCGGCGCCGGCGACTTCCACCCGCGCAACCTCTGGGGTGTTTTCCAATCTGGCTTTCAACTGCTCGGCAATTGTCCTCGGAGCGACTTTAGCGCCCGTGCCTTGTTTGATCAGTTTTGCCAATTCAAAGGACACCGGAAACGCGAGGTCTCCCAACTCTGGACGCGGTGGCGTGGCGCTGCTGAGCTGGTCTAACTCGATGCCAAACAACTCAAGCGCCGCCGTCCGCACCTGCTGTTTCAATCTTTCTTGAATCTCAATTAGGGTCACTGCGCTGTTCAGACCTCGTCTCTGATTAATACTTCATTCTGGAAAAGCGGAAAGTATAGCCCAGGCTTCCGTTCATCGCTAACACACTTTCGGTCCAAGAAGAGCGGGGCCAAGCCCGCCTTCCCAACCCGAGATTACTGGAGTCGTTTCTACTGGTTGAGAGCCTTCAGATAGTGCTTACAGACGAGATGAGTAACCTCGGGGTTGGGAAGGCGGGCTGGCCCGCGCTCTTTCATTGTGAAAACCGAGTCATTTGTTAGCCTTCTTGACACTCGCAGTCCGCGCTCTGTTACCATCCACCCTCCATGCAGGCAGCAACGAAGCAAACTATTTCCGATGAATTGCGGCGGCGGTTCGAGAGCGCAAAAAATGTTCTGGTCTTGACGGGCGCGGGTGTCTCCGCTGAATCCGGCGTCCCCACTTTCCGCGGAGGCGGCAACAGCTCTGTGTGGAAGGGAATGCCGTTCGACGTTATTTCGTCGGCGCGAATGGTCGAGCGTGATCTGCCGGCGGTTTGGGAATGGTTTGATTACCGGCGGAATCTTTTACAATCACTCGAGCCCAATCCGGCGCACGTGGAGATTGCGCGTTGGGGGGACAGATTTCAGCAGTTCACGCTGGTCACCCAAAACATCGACGGCCTTCACCAGAAGGCGGGTTCCAAAGATGTGGTTGAGCTGCATGGGAGCATCTGGCGCGCACGATGTGTTAGTTGTCATTCCCAATACGATATTTCGCCCGGGAGCTTGCGGCCGAGCGAATGTGTTGGTTGCGGTGACCGGGTTCGGCCCGACGTAGTTTTGTTTGGCGAGACGTTACCGGCAGGTGCTTTTGAGTTAGCTGCTAATAGCGCGCGACGGTGTGAGCTGTGCTTCGCGATTGGGACCTCGGGTATTGTTTATCCGGCGGCAAGTCTTCCGGAAATTGCTAAAGCAGCGGGTGCGTATTTATGTGAAGTAAATCCTGAGCGCACGCCGCTTTCAGAACTTTGCGATGAAGTGTTGACGGGGAAGGCAGGCGAGGTATTACCGATGTTTGTAACGTAGGTCCGGAGGACCGACAGTCAATAGCCCCGTCCGTGAGGGCGGGGGAAATGCAAGCATTCGTGACCGAGCGCCAAAGGTGCGCCACGCTTGGTGCCGGCCCTTCAGGCCTCTTCATATCGCCCAGATCCAACTCACGCCCTCCTGGACGTGGCTACTAACTGCTGGTCCTTCGGGCCTATTTGAAATTGAGTTAATGCCTGGGGTGACCGTCCAAAAGCAGTTTGCGCCAATTGATGCTAAAGTATATTTCGAACCTTATTCCGATGGCGGTTAGCGGTGAGTTGATTAAGCCGTCGACAAACTGAAGTGTGTCGGACAACGACTGCGCCCGGGGATTTCTATGGCTACGAAGTTTTCTGAAGAGAAGCAGAACGAAAAGTCATTGGCGCAGGGACTGCCTCCGGTTGACCTGGATCTGATCGCACAGGGTGTGCGGATGATTCTCGAAGGTCTTGGCGAGAACCCGGACCGTCCTGGCTTACGCGATACGCCGCACCGGGTGGCTGAGATGTACGCGGAGTTAACTTCGGGCATGCGTGAAGACCCGAGCCGGCATGTTTTTCCTTTGCCGGGAGACAAACATGATGAGATGGTGATAGTCAAAGACATCAGCATCGCTTCAATCTGTGAACATCATCTCGCGCCCTTTGTCGGGAAGTGCCACATTGCGTATATACCGAAGGACGGGCGCATTCTCGGTATCTCCAAGCTGGCGCGTTTGGCTGAGACCTTCTCGCGGCGCCTGCAACTTCAGGAGCGTTTGACCACCGACATTGCGAATACACTTTTCGAAGGGCTGAAGCCAATTGGTGTGATGGTTGTAATCGAGGCGTCGCACACTTGCATGACTCTCAGAGGCGTTAGGAAAGCTGACGCAAAGACCATCACTTCGGCCGTATTGGGCGGCTTTCGTACTGATCCACGGACACGCGCCGAGGCGATGGCGCTGATCACAGGCAGAGAGTGATCATTGTCCATATGTCATTTTCCATTTCACATTTGTCATCGGAAGATCATTCGTTGCGATCTGTTAATTGGCTGGTTCCAGCCAGAATAGCTCAAGGCCGGAGACCGATGACAAATGAGAAATGGAAAATGACATATGGAAAATCTATGTTGTTTGCCTTTCCTTTTATCACTGACTAAATGAACACTTTCTACGTAACCACCCCAATCTTCTACGCCAACACCCTCCCGCACCTTGGTCATCTTTACGTGATGATCGTGGCTGACGCCATTGCGCGTCACCAGCGTCAGCAGGGCATCGAGACGTTCTTTCTAACCGGAACAGACGAACACGGCATCAACATAGAGCGCGCTGCTGAGCGCGCTGGCCGTACGCCGAAGGAACAAGCCGATTACGTGGTCAGCTATTTCAAGCAGATGACTTCGGAGTTTGGACTGGACACCGAACACGGTGGCTTCGACATCTTCAAGCGCACCAGCGAGTCCTTTCACTATGAGGGCGTCAGTGAATTCTGGAGGCGCGCCGCTAAAGCGAAAACGCCGAAAGGCAACGACGCGATTTACAAAGGGCATTACGAGGGCTGGTTCTGCGCTGCCTGTGCGGCTTACAAGACCGAAGACGAGTATGCGAAACCCAAAGCTGCGGGCGAGCCGCCAACCTGCCTGGTCCATGACGCTCCGCTCGATCGCATTTCCGAAGAGAGTTACTTCTTTCGTCTTTCTGACTACGCGGAAGCGCTGTTGGCGCTTTACGAATCGCAGCCGGAGTTTGTCCGGCCTGAATCAAGAAACAATGAAGTAGTCAGCTTTGTTCGTGGTGGCCTTCAGGATTTGTCCGTCAGCCGGCTAAGGACCGCGGTCAGCTGGGGAATACCGGTGCCGGATGATCCGGCGCACACGATGTACGTGTGGTTTGACGCGCTAACCAACTACATCACCGCTGTTGGTTTCGGAAATGAGGAGCGCGAGCGGGTGACCGGTTTCGAAAAGTACTGGCCGGCGCTCCATATCGTGGGCAAAGATATTTTGCGCTTTCATGCGGTCTATTGGCCGGCTTTCCTGATGGCGGCAGGTTTGACTTTGCCCCGCGGTATTGTTGCTCACGGCATGTGGGTAGACCCAAACGGAAGGAAGATGTCTAAGACGTTGGGGAACACGGTAGAACTCGACGTGCTCAACCGCCACTTCCCAACTGACGCCATTCGTTACTTCTGTTTGCGCGAAATGGTGTTTGGCCAGGACGGAAAGTTTAGCTACGAAGCGCTGATTGACCGGACCAATAGCGACTTGGCGAGCGGATTGGGCAATCTATCAAGCCGCACCCTGACGATGATTTCGCGCTACTGCGACAGCATTATGCCCTCGCCGGTCATCTCTGAAGATAAATTGCTACTGGCAAAACGAGCCGGAGTTGATACTGAGGAAGCCACTATCTCGGCTTTCATCGAACATGCTCGCGATCAGTTTCTCCAGCAGGTCGAAGCCCTGGCGTTCAGCCGCAGTCTGGAGATCGCCTGGTCGATCGTCGCCCGAATTGACAAGATGATCAGCGACGCCAAGCCCTGGGAGCTGGCGAAGCATGAAAACCAAAAGCAAACGTTAAGTGCCATTCTTTATCGCGCGGCCGAGTCCCTGCGATGGCTGTGCGTCATGCTTTATCCGATTATGCCCGATGCCACTTTGGAAATCTGGTCGCAGTTGGGCCTCGCGGATTCCGGCTCACCGGCCAGTAGCGATCCGGCGAAACTGAAGTGGGGTGAACTCTCAGCAGGGAAAGCGATTGGAGCAGTGAAGCCGCTCTTCCCAAGAATCGATAAGGGGAAAACAATGACAGAAATCAAGGACGATTCAGAAGTCCAAAGTCCGGAGCCTGGGACCGCGGGCGGGCGGGGTCCCCTGGCGGGCAGCCCGGCTGTGCTGCTCGACTCGCCTGCAATGAGCGCGCAGCGCGAAACGGGTTCTGGGCAGCATGTTACCGAAGCTGACGCCGTGACCTCTGCTCTTAACGCGTCTCAAACACAACCGTCACCACCGATGCAACACGCCACTCAAGCCGATGCTGTTCCTGGCGCGGAAGGCGTTGCGAACTTCATCGACATAACCGACTTTGTAAAAGTTGAACTGCGAGTCGGCGAAATCCTGACCGCTGAACGCATTCCAAAGGCGGATAAGCTTCTGCGACTGACCGTGGACGTCGGCGAGGAGCAGCCGCGCCAGATTCTCGCGGGTATCGCGCAGTACTATGAGCCGGAGCAACTGTTGGGGCGCAAGATAGCGGTGGTCGCCAATTTGAAACCGCGCAAGATGCGTGGATTCGAGTCGCAAGGAATGCTGCTCGCTGCCTCAGTGGGTGAGGAAGGGAAGCCGGTACTCGCAACGTTTACTGAAGACGTCCCAAATGGCGCCCGACTGAAATAGAATCCGCAGATTACGCAGATTCAACCACCAGGGCAGTAAAAGTAAGAACCAATCGGCGGCCTCCTCATCGATTGTGCCGAGGTTTCCTGATTATCCTGTTGTCTGCGTAATCAGCGTAATCTGCGGATACTGATCTAACAATCCGTTAACACTATTTCGCCCCAGGGGATATCAGGCGAGCCGCCTTTGGCCGCCGGGCCCTGTTCTATTCGGCGAATCGTGGCTGCTCTCCGAACTTCCCCGCCAGGCCCTTTAAATATCGTTCCATGAATGTAGTGTGCCCGATGATGTATTTCGAAATGAAGCGGAAGAATGGATTGGAAACTTTCCCAATTTCGGTAATCATCACTTTACTTCCTTCCGTCGTAGTGCCGATATCGATTTCCCAGCGACCGCTGAAAGGCCCCTCCAGGTCAGTCAGTTCCCGCACCATGCGAATAGGCGGCTTTGACTCTGTGGTCATCAGCGCTACTTTGTTGCCGTCTTTGTAATTCTCCTGCCACACCGGTTTTCCATTACGTTCGCCGAGAGAAACAACGCTGGCCACGTCGGAACGCCATTGAGGTTCGCCGGCGTGGTCGTTGATTGCTTCCCAAACGGTCTGAGGCGATTGCTTCGTCAAGAGGGTCCGCGAGGCATGGTGTTCCTCCGGCAACATCAGACCGCCGATCAGCACGACGAGAATCAGCGCCACCAATATGCCTGCCACCAGGATTAACCAACGCTTCACTTTTCGCATGGATTTCGCTCCTTTGCCTCGAGGGCTTTGCGGCGCAGAATAGGGTCGATAAGCCAGGAAAGTAAAGGTTTGTGTTTGCCACCCTCGAGTTTGTCGTTGGCTTGGGCGATCGACTACTTGCGCAGCGCCGCGACAAACTAAAGCGTGTCGCTCATGAACGACAGCTTTTGGTTGTTGGACTCAAATGTACATGAGCACAGGAATAAAGACTTGAATCTGGCTTCGTCTGCCGTGTACTCTGTAGTCTAAGGTCAAATTCTTCGCTTCAGCTCGTCACGTCTTTCCGATACCTAAGCAAAATGACACCCCCGCTTGCGAAATTCGAGAGGAGCTACTGAACAACCGACAATGGGGATCTCCGGCAACCTCTCGACGATGCACGTTTCGGATCTGTTGCAGTTTATGGCAACGGGCTGGAAAACGGGCATGCTCAAATTTGAACGCGGCAAGATTGTCAAAGAGATCTACTTCGACAAGGGTCAAATTATCGGATCGCATACAAACGACCCCAAAGAGTATTTAGGCCAACTGCTAATCCACTACGGCAAATTAGACGAAGCACAACTCCGGACGGCGCTACAGATCCAGCGAGATTCTGGGGGTAGGTTAGGGGAGATTCTGGTCGAAACGAAGATCCTCACGGAAGCTGAGGTGGCTGAGATTCTGCGAATTCGGACGCTGGATATCATCTACGACTTATTCCTTTGGGAGGAAGCTCACTTTGAACTTCACGACCATGAGGCGCCGCCCGCCTATTTCATCCGCATTAGCGTCAATCCAACAAAAGTCGTCATGGATGGTGCGTATCGGACGGATGAGTGGAAGCGATATCGTACTTTGATTCCCTCAGATCGAGCGGTGCTGGAGCTGCGGCCAGGCTGGACAGCAGCTCTTGAGGTTAGCAAAGAACTGCGTGAGGTATTGTTTTTTGTTGAGAAGAATATGTCGGTAGCCGAGATTTGCTACAACGTGCACGCTGCGCCTTTCCATGTCTATGGCCAGCTCTATGAGTTGGTAAAGGACGGGATCGCCACCGTTTCCGGTGAAGTACCCGAGAGCTTTAGCCCGGTGATCGATCCGATTGATTTTCCGGACACACTAGCTGAGCTATTAGCTGGCGCGCGAGTACAACTCCAAGAAGGTAACGCTGAAGCGGCTCTGGCAACGATTCAAGTCATCCTGGAAAAACAGCCAAAGAATACTGAGGCTCGCAGCTTGCTCCCCATTGCCGAAGAAACACTAATCAAACAACTGTACACCGATCCTTTGTTACCTGACGGAGTTCCAAAATTGCTGATTCCTGCCGAGACCCTTAGCGAGCAACAACTCGAACCGCATGAGGGCTTCCTGTTATCCCGAATAAATGATGAGTGGGACGTAGAGTCAATCCTCTCGATCTGCCCGTTTCGCGAAGTTGACAGTCTGCGGATGTTAAAAACTCTCCTGGACAGGGGCATCATTGGTTTTTGACGTGGTATCTCACTTGATGATCGATGAGCACGGGGCTCTCTGACTTAGCCATCCACATGTTCATAGATTCTCACGCACACATTGATGGTCCGGAGTTTGACGCAGATCGCGAAGCCGTCGTCCAACGCGCGGTTGAGGCGGGAGTGTCCGCGATCCTGAACGTCGGGACCGGCGATCCACACGGGGACGCGTTTGAGCGCGCGTTACAGGTGGGCGAGAAACATGACAACGTCTATACGGCTTTGGGCGTACATCCTCACGATGCGCGCCTGTTTGACGATCGAGCGGAGCAGAAACTCGGGCAGTTAATCCGGCAGGGTCCTCGCGTCATAGCGTGGGGTGAGATTGGCTTGGACTTTCATTACGATAATTCGCCACGCCAGGTGCAGATGGATGTGTTTCGTCGGCAACTTCGGTTGGCCCGGGAGGCAAATCTGCCGGTGATTGTGCACACGCGCGAAGCCGAGGATGAAACAATCGACCTATTGAAATCCGAATGGGCAGGTTCTGACCTTTACGGAATCATGCATTGTTTCAGCGGAAGTTTGGCACTAGCCGAGCAGGCGGTTGAGTTGGGCTTTCTGATTTCGTTCTCTGGCATTGTCACTTTCAAAAAGGCTGACGACTTGAGAGCGGTGGCGAAGCAGGTTCCGCTTGATCGGCTGTTGATTGAGACTGACTGCCCTTTTCTTTCACCGATACCGTATCGCGGCAAGAGGAATGAGCCCGCTTATGTGGTTGAGGTGGGCCGCTGCCTGGCGGGACTTCGTGAAGTCAGTCTTCAGGAGATAGCTGGAATTACCACTGGAAACTTTGCTCGCCTTTTCAAGTTGGACTTGCCGGAGGGCGGGGATGAGCCCACCTTCCCGACCCAGAGCTGATCACACTTGAGTTCAAATTCCTGATGTCAGCCTTCCCAAACACGATCCGCTACCGAGACTGCGTGGAAACAATTGTAGGGGTCGCACTCTGTGGCCACCCCCTCGTAACGCTCCACAACTTCTGAGGGATATCGCAACCTTAACGAGGGGTGGCCACGGAGTGCCACCCTACAAAGTAGTTTTCAATCCGTCTCTACCGCAAGGTGGTACTGACCTCCAGCCA
>JANNJZ010000487.1:0-3454 GCA_031396065.1 Pyrinomonadaceae bacterium
CGCCGTTGGGCTGGAACACCAGCCGCGCGTTGTACTGGAACTCGTCGTTGTCGTTGATGGTGCGGGTCAGGCCGTTGCCGTTGAAAGCCCCCACGCGGTACTCGACCTTGTCCCCGAGAAGCCGTCCCCAGAGCTGGATCCCGGTGTCCCGGCCGCGGGCGTAGGTGTTGGAGACCTGCGAACGATCCACGAACTGCTGGCTACCCGAAGAGGTCAGCTCCTGGAGGCCGAAGGGCACCTTGTACTGCCCGAACTTGATCATGAACGTGCGCTCGCCCTTGGTAAGGTCCCAGTTGATGTTGGCGTCCTCGAGCAGGGCGCCGACGTTGTTGCCGGTGAGGGCGGGCCAGTTGGTCTGCAGCTCGTAGAGCAGCCAGGGCCGGTAGAACCAGCCGTCGATCTTGAGCTTGGCGCGCCGGATGCGGAACGAGCCCCGGGAGTCGCCCTTGTCCGGCGTACCCGTAAGCTGGACAGTGGAGTCGGGAAGATCGTGGCTGTAGCGGGCCTGCGCGGTCTTCTTGTCGTTCCAATCCAGGTACTTGCTCATCGCGTAGGCGCCGATCACCAGTACTTTTTGGTATGAGTCATCAGCGATGATGAACTTCGAGGCAGTGTCCAGCGCCGTCACGAAACCTGCGCAGGCACAGTTGAGATCGAAAGTTCCGGCGTTGGACGCGCCCAGCCGATGTTGGACCACTACGGAAGTTGCGGGCGACATGTATTCAGGAGTGTCGGTTGCCAGGATGATGAGATCCAAATCCCCGGGGCGAACATTGGCGGCCTCAAGAGCGCGTTTCGCTGCTTCAGTTGCCAGATCAGCGGTGCTCTCATTCTCAGCACAGATATGTCGCTCGAGTATGCCCACCACTTGCGAAACAAAGTCGTTGATGTCTTCGCCCAACATCCTGCTGAGGTCTTCGTTCGTTAAAACTTTCTCCGGCACAAACGATCCCGTGCCTGTTATTTTTGCGTAGGTCATATTTGAGTTGGTCCTGTGACACTTTATGCGAGTTCCAATAACTCTCGCAGGCTGCTTAAAAACTAAGAACGATCCACGCGGGGTCCCCACGCGGGCAGCCCGCGTGGGGTGCTAGGAAATCACACGAAGCCGCACGAAAAGAACCCTTAGTTTGAGTTATTTCGTGTGCTTTCGTGGATCGTCTGCCAGGTTCACCGCCTTTACACGCTAACTCCGTCGATAAAATCAATAACCGCAGAATTGAATTGTTCAGCTTGTTCGATAAAGAACATGTGACTTCCGCCTTTGATTACGATGAGTCTGGCACCGGGTATTTGCTTTGCGAGATTATGGGAGTTGACGGGCGGAACCAGCGTGTCTTCGTCGCCCGTAATCACCAGGGTTGGCGCTTTTATTCCAGAAACTCGGGCCTCAGCGTCAAAAGTTGCCGCTGCTTGCAACTGTGCGAAATGTGTTTGATCTGAAACCGGATTGCTCAAACGAAGTTTGTCCACCTGATCGAAATCCTCAGGTCGTTCGTTAATAAATACCGGCGAGAATACAACCCTAAAATTCTTTCGCGTACTTTCCTCAGTGTTGAGTCCATCGATTGCCGCCAGTGCTTGCAGCGTGTTTACGGATGGCAGCAGATGGCGCGGCCCTCCGAAGCTCGTACAGCAGAGCGTCAAGCTGCGTGTCATTTGCGGATATGCGATGGCAAACTCCTGAGCCACGAAGCCACCAAACGAAGCGCCCAGAATATGTGCCTGCTCTATGTCCAAAGCGGAAAGCAAACCCGCTAGATCGTCCGCCAGCGTCTTGATGGCCATTGGCCCGATTGGTTTATCAGACTCTTCCGAACCACCAATCCCGCGCGGGTCGAAAACGATAGTGCGATACTTCCGAGAGAATGTTTCGACCTGCTTGAACCACAACCAAATTCCTGTCCTGAAGCCGGGAATCAGCACCAGTGGTTCGCCCTCGCCGTAAATCTCGTAATTGAGTTGAAAGTCATCGACTTGAATTTTTGGCATTTGCCTTAGCTTTTATCGGGGCTTGACGCGAGTTCGCTTTGCCGGACTCTTCGCGGATTTCTGTCACCCAAGAGTTTGAATCGCATAGAACCTCACGTCCAAAGGAAAAGTGTGCAACCCGATTGGAACTCAGGTCTCTGGTGGGCGTTTCAGAAGGCGAAGCACACCGACGATTACCAGCCCAATCGTTGAGCCCAGGCCCAGCCAGAACCAGCCGGTCAATCCCACTGCGATCAGTCCTGAAGTATCTTCGGCCCTCACTCGCTCGCGATTCATAAGATAGGCGCTAACAAGGCCGGTTAGTAAGCTTACGAGTGCCGAGAGTCGTCTATCCTTCCAGGCTCGCATTGTGGCGAACAAAGCCACTACAAGCATGAGAACAGGAATCAACCAAAGCCCACTATGGCCATCACGTGCAAGGTCAACGCCACTAAGTCGATTTTCAGATGTACCGCAACTCAATTGAACCCACGGCATAAAAAAGCAGATCAGGGCGATTAATGCCATACTTATCGTCACGCGTCGGCTATCCATTGCACCCACACCCTTCCCAACTTTTTCAGCTGCGTTCTTTAAGACTCGCTGGAAAACTCGCTGGCATTTTGTTCACGCAAGATTCAGCGAATAATACGACAAACTGACCCGTGAAAGAATATCCTGGGCGGCTGTCCAAATCGCCGGATTCCGAAGGCGGCGTGAAAAGCGAAGAGGCAGCCAACAGCATTATGGTCTGTTTATCGGAATTCACAACGCCTGGGATACGGTTACATACATCACCGTCGAGCAAGCACAGACGCCTGAACAGCCCGAAGACCAGGACGGGCAACAGTAGAGTCTTCTTCCGTTTGAACTGAAACAGGGCCGATATGTTAAAGTGCCGCCATGAAAATCCATCGTCGTAATTTTTTGCTCGCATCCTCGGCTGCGTTGTTGGCTCAAAATAAACTTTCGTTTGGATCCAGCCAACAAAAAGGCGGCCAGAAAAGATTGCCTGCCGCGGCACCGTTTTCTGCTACCGGAAGACAGGTGACGGTCTATACAACCGCCGACAAAACTGATCACAGAATTTCTGTGACTGGCAAGCTGAGTTTCAAACCTATGGGCCAGCCGAAGGAAACTCAGATCTGCGTTTTTGTCGATCCCACCAGACAGTTTCAAACGTTCCTGGGCGTCGGAGGAGCTTTAACCGATTCCTCAGCTGAGACGTTTGCGATGTTGCCGAAAGAGAAGCAGCGCGAGATTATGAACGCCTACTTCGACGACAAGCTGGGCATCGGTTACAAGCTTGCGCGCACAAACATTCACAGTTGTGATTTTTCCAGCGGCAGCTACACCTATGTGAACGAGGGCGACAAAGAACTGAAATCCTTCAGCATTGAGCACGACATGCAATACCGGATGCCGTTTATCAAGCAGGCACTTGCAGCCACCGGCGGAAAACTTAACATCTTTGCCAGCCCGT
>JANNJZ010000489.1:0-2166 GCA_031396065.1 Pyrinomonadaceae bacterium
CTTCTGGAAAGCGATTTGCGGATTCCGCGTATTCATGATCTTGAAGCATTGTTCAACCTGTTGATGCCATTATATCCGGCATTGAGCAAGGTTTTGTATTCCGCCAGAATATTGTCGGCAATGGCAGTTGAGGTTAGATACTCAGGTATGTCTGCGGATGAGGACGATGCATCGGAATCTATATTTGCTGCGATGGCAATTCGTGATGAGGTTAGATTGATCCTTTAATTGGGAAGTGTCCCTAATTTATTTCTTATTTGGTTAACACCAGTTTATGCGGTGGCTCCGCTTCGCTACGCACTGCATAAACTTTATTTGGTTTATGCGGAATGGAACGTCGCCGCTGATATCGCCCGACGGATCACAGGTTCTCTATCGAGGGCCCGCCGCTGAAGCTTACACTAGGTAAGGAGACCAGGAAGATGACTAGCTCGCAGCTCAACCGAATCAGCGGACTTGGCCTCCTAATCGGTGCCATCGCATTCGTTGTCCACGTCATATTAAGGTCCGTGATCACTGCCGGTCTGGACCCCTCCATTTTCGCGAAGCAAGGCCTTTGGGTGCCGATCAACGCACTCGGCGTGATGGGCGCCGCGCTGGTGCTCCTGGGACTGCCAGCGATGTATACCCGAGTGGCCGGTCCGACCGGCCTGCTCGGCTTGGTCGGAGTAGTGCTGATTGCTGTCTCATGGATGTTCTTCGGTGTGTTCCTGAGTCTCTACAGCGTGCTAGTGTTGCCTTGGTTGGCTGACAAAGCGCCATCACTCGTCGCCGCCTCTGCGCCCCTCCCTGTGGGGTTCGTCATTGCCTTCATCACCGGACTGGTAGCCTGGTTTATGGGAACTGTGCTTCTCGCGATCCCGTTCATTCGGGGACGGGTGCAGCCCCGCTGGGTCGGGTACGTGTTGCCCGCCTCGGCGCTCTGGGTGGTGGTAGGGAATCTCGTCATTGCCCCAAGCGGCCCTGCAACCAACTTGGCCATCAACCTGCTTTCGAACCTAGGTCCGGTGCTGCTCCTTGTTGCGGTCGGCTATCTCGGCTCCCGGATGTGGTCGGAGCACGATTGAGCCAACCAAGCCGAGCCGAGCATGCATCACTCACCCGACTGAGGGACCGCATCTGGCTGGACGTTTGCGTCGGCCGGTCAGCGAGGCGCGGCTGAAATCTGACTGGTCTTGTGTGTCGAACAGGATGGCGAGGATGTGGCGTCGAAGCGAGGCCAGAGGGGACGCTGCTTGCTATGTTGCTACTGAAGAATTCTGAAACGTAACCAACTGAAAAGAATACGATTCCAACATGGCTTACGACCCGCCCAAGAAACCGGTGGGTCAAAGCTATGCCCGTTAACCATATTTGGAGACAGACATGACTGACCTAACATACTGGATGGTATTCTTTGGCACAGCATTAGCGTTAAACCTCTCGCCAGGTCCGGACTTGATCTATGTAATTTCCAAAACCATCGCGCAAGGCACAAAAGTTGGTTTGGCCTCTGCCGCAGGGCTTTGGACAGGCGCATTTATTCACGTCCTCTCAGTAGCTTTCGGTCTTTCAGCCATCCTGATGACTTCCGCTAAGGCCTTCACTGTGGTGAAATATTTTGGCGCTGCCTATCTCATTTATCTAGGAATACAGGCACTTCGATCACGAGGAACAAACTTTGATCTCCTCTCGAACAAGGAGTCCAATGTAACCCCTGCGCAAGCATTTCGCCAAGGTATCATGGTGGATGTGCTTAATCCAAAGGTAGCCATTTTTTTCATGGCGTTTCTGCCCCAGTTCGTTCGTCCTGATCACGGTAATCCTTCCCTGCAATTAGTTTGGCTTGGTGCGCTGGTTATCTTAGTTGCAATTCCTGTAGAATCCTTCGTTGTCGTTGCAGCCTCACGAACCACAGGCTTCTTCAGGAAGCATTCTATCTGGCTCGATCGGATACTTGGCTCTATCCTCGTATCACTCGGTGCCCGTTTAGCGCTTTTCGAGCAGCGTCGATGAAGGTGGTTAACAATCTGTGGCAGGCGGTTTCCGTTCCGCAGACACTCCACTACACCGCTACGCCTCAATCCCGTTATGCATTACCAATTGAGCATCATTGATCAGGAGGTTTCGAATGAAACAACAGGATGTACATCTATTTGTCTTTGATAGCTTGTCCGATTGGGAGAC
>JANNJZ010000496.1:0-7103 GCA_031396065.1 Pyrinomonadaceae bacterium
TTGGAATTCTTTGTTTTTGTTGTGGGCTCCACCCTGCGAGAATGCTTTTATTTTACCTTGCACTTAATAACCTAAGGTTGATTATGTATCCGACTCGTGTCTTCAACGGCGCACCGGTGGGCGGTGCCCACCTCTAAACGAACGTATGCCCAAAACGAATGCCTGATTATTTGTAATCGCATCCTGTTATCCGTCAGCGTGTTGCCCGGGCCGTAAAACCCGACAGCCGCACCGAAACCTCACCCAACCAATCAGGAGACCACCTTCGTTTAGAGGTGGGCCCGCCAACCGGTGCGTTGTGGACGACACGATTCAGATACATAACCGATGTGCGATTATTTGGCTCAATGGTCAAGTTGATCATTGACGCCCATGTTCGCGCCCACGCATTACCGAACAGTCCTTTGACTTTTCACTTGATGGGGAATATCTTCCCTGCGTTTGTAAATTAAGCAGCGGAAGGTCGCCCCAAGAGTTGCCCATCAGCGCAAGCATTTGGCTTCTTCTGCCGTCCCGATTTGATGATTCCCAACCATCAAAGCGCTGAGATCTACCAAAGACATTGATCTAAAGCACCCCTCGGAGAGTATTCGCTGAAGCTATCGTCCGACGAATCAGCAATCAGAAGTCTCGTGAGCACCTTTGCCCGATCCTGGTCGAGCAGACCATCGCAGTCGGTAAGGGCGCGCTTCGAAGGCGTATTTGCTGATAGTCATTTTCGGCACGCGCACATCGACCAAACATTTCGAACGCCGCAATTCGAAATTCACCCAGCCCACATGGTCAAAGCTTTTCGAGTTGCCAATCAGGATGATGTAATTCGAAATCCGACAACACCCAAATCGGAGATAATCACTAATGAACGCCCATTCCGCTCGCAAGCTAACTCGCTTACCTGTTAACCGCCGCTTCCCAAATGCGCGTCGCATGATCGTTGGCTGTCTTCTCATGGCGATGATCGTCGGCGTTTTTATTGGACGCTTGCGAGTGGTTGACGCCCTCTCCGTTGTGAGCCTGGGCGTGCCCATAACCCAAAACTTTGACACGCTCTTAACTTCGGGAAGTGCGACGTGGACCAACGACTCCACAGTCCCCGGTTGGTACCATGCGCGCACGGGAACGGGCACGACTGTCGTCGCCAATGACGGCAGCAGCAATGCAGGTAATCTTTACAGCTACGGCACCGGGACCAACACAGATCGGGCGCTTGGCTCAGTTGGTTCGGGCAATGCGGCAATCGGTAACCTCTTCTGGGGCATTCGCCTGACAAATAACACCGGCGCGACCATCACTTCGCTGGACGTGTCTTATGTTGGGGAGCAATGGCGTAACAGCGCTGCCGCTGGACAAACGGTCGCGTTCTCATACCTTGTAGGATCGCCTACCGTCACCGGGAGTCTGGCTGAGTTTCAATCGGCCGCGGTGGCCGTGTCGTCTTTGGATTTCACGAGTCCCATAACCGGAGGTGCGGCGGGCGCGCTAAACGGCAACCTTGCTGCAAACCGTACCGCAAAAAGTTTCACAATTACCGGCCTCAGCATCCCCAATGGGACGGACATCATGCTGCGATGGTCAGACCCTGACCATACCGGCGCCGATCACGGCCTCGCGATTGACGATTTTTCAGTAACCGCCAATGGTGCACCGGCCGGGCCAACGCTGAACATAGATAATGTCACTCAAGCCGAGACCAACGCGGGCACCACCACGTTTAACTTTACGGTCAGTCTTACTGCACCAGCTCCGCCGGCAGGCGTCACTTTTGACATCGCCACCGCAGACGGCTCTGCACAGGATGACAATCCGGCGGTAACCGAAGACAACGACTACGTTGCCAAGTCGGAAACGGGAAGGTCCATAGTCGCCGGAAATAGCACCGCGCAGTTTACAGTCGACGTAAACGGCGACAATATCACGGAGGCAAACGAGACCTTCTTAGTCAACGTTACGAATATCGTCGGTGCGACTCCCGGGGACACGCAAGGTCAAGGCACGATCAGCAACGACGATGTCACCGTGGTTCCGATCCATGATATTCAGGGGAATGGAACGTCCTCTCCCCTGGCAGGCAGCGCGGTCAGCACCACCGGCGTGGTCACGCTCCTGAAGTCAAACGGCTACTTCCTTCAGGACCCCAGCCCCGATGCCGATCCGAATACTTCCGAAGGCATTTTTGTCTTCACCTCCAGTGCGCCTACGGTTTCCGTGGGGGATGAAGTCACCGTCACGGGCACGGTGGTCGAATTTGGCACCACGTCGTTCGCCGGCGTTATTGGCACCCTCACTGAGCTCAGCTCCATCACCAGCACCCTCGTCATCGACACCGGCAATCCACTCCCGGCGGCCGTCACGCTCGACTCCACCATTCTCGATCCAACTGCCTTGCCTTCGCATCCGCAGCTCGAGAAGTTCGAAAGCATGCGGATGACCGGCGCGCTCAAGACGGTCGCGCCAAACGACTCTTTTTCGGATGTCTATACGGTGCTCTCGAGCGTCACGCGGCCAATTCGTGAGATTGGTCTGGAAATCTCGCTGCCCATTCCGACTGATCCAAGCTCGACCGCCAACATTCCCCGCTGGGACGAGAATCCTGAACGCCTCAGCGTGGACTTAAATGGCCGCGCCGGATCGAGTACCACGGGGGTCACTTCGAACGTTTCGTTGGGCACAGTCACCGGCCCGCTTGATTTCGCGTTCGGCGAATTTCACTTGATCCCGGACGTCAACCCGATGGCTTCGGCCAACATGAGCGCCGTGCCCGTGCCGACGCCGTTGGCTTCTGAGTTCACCGTCGGTTGTTTCAATATCGAGAATTTTGCCAACGGTGCCACGCAGCGCCAGAAAGCGGCGCGGGCCATTCGCCAGGTAATGCGTTATCCGGACATCATCGGCCACGAAGAGATTGCCACCCTCGCGGGCCTGCAAGCTCTCGCCACCGAGGTCAGTAACCAGGCCATCGCGGCCACCGAACCTGACCCGCTGTACGCGGCGTATCTTATGGGCACCGGCGCACAGAACGTCGCCTTCCTGGTCAAGACCACTCGCGTCCAAGTCATCAGCGTGACCGAAGAACCGGTCGGCACTTACATCAACCCGCTCACCAGCTTGTCAGAGCCGTTGCATGATCGGCCGCCGCTGGTGCTGCGCGCGACAGTCGATCCTTCGGGGCCGAACCCGGTCCCAGTCATTGTGGTTGTCAACCATCCGCGCTCGTTCATCGACATTGGCGATGAGCCCAGTCCACCCGGAGAAGGCAAACGCGTCCGCGCCAAGCGCAAAGCGCAAGCCGAATCCATCGCCGCGCTGCTTGATAGTTTGCAGGACAATAATCCCGGCACCAGCGTCATGACCGTCGGCGACTTTAACGCCTTTCAATTCAACGACGGCTACGACGATCCGCTTGCGACCATCGTGGGTACTCCGACCGCGGACGATCAGATGGTGGTCGATCTAAGTCCCGATTCCGTCAGTCCGGATTTCACTAACCTGACGAACCTGCTGCCGGTCGCCGAACGCTATAGTTTCACGTTCGCGGGAACTTCGCAGGCACTCGACCATGTCATAGTCAACGCGAACGCATTCGCCAGATTTACGCGTTACGCCATCGCGCGTTTTGACTCTGACTTTCCCGGAACGCCTGCTGCGGCCTTCTCGAGCGACGCATCGCGTCCCGAAGGTGTGTCCGATCACGATGCGCCGGTCGCTTACTTTGATCTGACACTGGTGCAGACGGTTACAACCTCGGTGACCAGCCTCCCCGACTTTGGCTCGGTTCTGGTTGGAGGCACGTCGGCAGAACAAAGCTATACGGTTTCCGGCAGCAATCTCGCCGGCGATATCACGATCAATGCGCCTACGGATTTTCAGGTTTCTACCACAGGTGGCGGGGTCGGTTTTGGCCCGTCGGTCACGCTAACGCAAGTAGGTGGGACTGTAGGTTCCACCCTGATCTATGTGCGATTCGCGCCTGGCAGCACGGGAATCAAAACCGGTGATGTCACAAACGCGAGTACCGGCGCAACGACCAAAAATGTGGCCGTTAGTGGAACCGGCATTGCGGCGATCACGCCGGCGACATCGCCCACGGCTGCGGACAACGACTACACGCGCATCAACAATGCGGTGCAGGCGGCGTTGAGTGGCCAGACGATCAAACTGCTGGGTACTTTCAACTGGACCGAGCCGAATGCGGCGGCGAGTTGGGCCAAGGGCAGCGATGGCGTGGCGTCTACCGGCGACGACTACAGCATTCTCGTTCCAGCGAATCTGAACAACGTTACGTTTACCGCGGACAATCTGGGCGACGCCGCGATTCAGGGTCCGGGAGACCTGGCCGCCGAAAATCTCGAAGGCGTGCTGGTCTTCAATGGCGGCGACAATAAGAACTGGACGATTTCGAAGATCCGCTTTCTTGATTTCGATCTCAGCATCGGAATGTTCGACGGCGCGGGCGGCGGCGACGCTTTCAACAACACAAACATCACCAACAACTACATCCGCATCGCCCGCGACTTAAATACGACTGTGGCTCCTGTTGATTTCAACCAGAATATCGGTATTCACTTCTCGTTCGGCATGAACCAGGCGATCTCAGGTAACACGATCGAGATCCAGGGAGACGGCGTCAGCGCCGGCAGTAATTTTGCTACCGACGTTGGCATGCAAAGCAACATGGTTGGCGGAAATGTCTACGACGGCTTGCAGATTACCAACAACATCATTCGGGTGCTGAATGCCCAAAACGCTACTAACCCGCAGGTTATTCTGGGGATCTGGGACAACGCGCACGGGCACCTTAGCAACATCACGATCAGCGGCAACCAATTCATTAACCAGGCTGCCGGAAACAATCCAGCCACCAACTTGCAGCGCGGCTTCCGCGTGACCTCGCATTCGTCGGCGACGACCACAGTGCTCTATCAGAACAACACAGTGATGGGTGCCAATATCGGCTTCCAGTGGCTCGGTGGTTCCAACTTCTCTGCCAACCAGCCGGTGCGCTTGACGAGCAACACCATCACGGGCAACGGCACAGGTGTGTTGGTACAAAGCCTGGGACTCGCAAACCTGAGCTTCAATCGCATCGTGGGGAACACGATCACGGGACTCGACAACTTGCTCGGCAGCACGGTGACGGCAGAAAACAACTGGTGGGGTTGCAACGCCGGACCCGGCCTCGTGGGCTGCGATACAGTTACCGGCACCGCGGACTCTAATCCCTGGCTGGTGCTGGGAGTCAGCGCCTCGCCAAATCCAATCCCGCCGGGTGGCACGTCCACCCTCACGGCCGATATGAGGATCAACTCTGACTCCGTTAACACGTCGGGGTCGGGTACGCTGCCGCCAACGCCTATCAGCTTCAGCGCCACTCAGGGAACAATGTTGCCGACGACGGGCTCGATCACGACTGGCCTGGCCAATTCCACGTTCACTTCTAACAGCTCATCGTCCGGAACGGCCTGTGCGACCGTGGACAATCAACCTCTCTGTACGCCAATCACGGTAACGTCGGTGTCATTCTCTATAGACGACGTAACCCACAATGAAGGCAATGCAGGCACAACGTCCTACACCTTCACCATCACCAAGACTGGGAGCACGGCGCTCAACGCGAGCGTCGATTACGCGACCGTCAATGGTTCAGCGACGGCGCCGAGCGATTTCACAGCGCTTCCAACCACGAACTTAGTGTTCCTGCCTGGGGACACGAGCAAGCAGGTGACAGTGTTCGTCAATGGCGACCTGACAGTCGAGTCGGACGAGGCATTCACGGTGCATCTGTCCAACCCGACCGGGGCGACGATCAGCGACGCCGACGGAACTGCTGCGATCACCAACGATGACCCGACCACATTGGTGTCATTCTCAATCGACGACGTAACCCACAATGAAGGCAACGCTGGAACAACGTCCTACACCTTCACCATCACAAAGAGCGGCAGCACCGCGCTCAATGCGAGTGTTGACTACGCGACCGTGAATGGTTCGGCGACGGCGCCGAGCGATTTCACAGCGTTAGCGACCACGAACCTGATCTTCCTGCCCGCGGACACGAGCAAGCAGGTAACGGTATTCGTTAATGGCGATACCACCGTCGAACCGAACGAGGCATTCACGGTGCATCTGTCCAACCCGTCTGGGGCGACGATCAGCGATGCCGACGGTACGGGTACAATCACGAACGATGACTCGTCGGCCAATCTGTCACTGACTAAGGTCGATACCCCTGATCCAGTGGTGGCCGGCAATAATCTGACTTACACCATCACTGTCACCAATGGCGGCGGCGATGATGCGCAGAGCCTGCAGTTGTCAGACACGCTGCCGGTGAACACGACGCTGGTGTCATTCACAGTGCCGGGTGGCTGGACGCGCACTGACGTAGTATCGGTTGGCGGTTCCGGCACGGTCACGGCGACGGCGCCGACGCTGGCGAATGGGGGCAGCGCGCAATTCACCCTCGTGGTGAACGTGAATGGCAACACGCCACACAATACGGTGCTCAGCAACACTGCAACCGTCTCCACCACCACGAATGATCCTGATCTGAACAACAACTCAAGTACCACGACAACCACAGTAGCGTCGCAAGCCGACCTGACAATCACGAAGAGCCATAGCGGGAACTTCTCAGGTGGTCAGGTGGGAGCGACTTACACCATCACGGTGAGCAACATCGGCACTGGGCCGACCAATGGTTTGGTGACGGTCACTGACACAGTGCCGGTAGGGATGACACCAACTGGACCCACTGGAGTGGTGAATGGCTGGCACTGTTCAATCAGCGGTCAAACACTTACCTGCACGCGCAGCGATGTGTTGGCTGGTGGGGCCAGTTACCCGGCTATCATTCTGACGGTGAACGTAGCGAACCCGGCGCCATTGAATGTGACCAACACGGCAACAGTCTCAGGCGGTGGGGAAGTCAATACAACAAACAACACGACGAGCGATCCAACCAACATCAACTGCTCGCCAGACTTCGCCTTGAATAACGGTGGTCCGCTCGTGATCAGCCGGTTCCGTCAGAATGGACCTGCTGGGCCACAGGATGAGTTCGTGGAGATCTTCAATCCGGGCGCGACGGCCCACACAGTAGCTTC
>JANNJZ010000525.1:0-12233 GCA_031396065.1 Pyrinomonadaceae bacterium
ATGCGCTTTGCCGACAGTGACGATGCCAAGCGTGGCCGCTGGGCTGCTGACGATGTGGGGCGGAGCCCCGGAATAATGAGGGGTGCGAAGTCCGGTGGGGCGGAGCCGCCACCGCACATCGGGCGGCATAGCCGCGAAACGGAGTTCCACACAGTTGCTACCGCGTGGTGGTTCCGACTTCATAGGACCGCGACTATCGCAATTTTGCAGTTGGGCACAAACTGCAGCAGTAATACCGGCGGTTCTGATTGACTTTTCGCAACTGGAGAAATAAAGTGCGAATCCACATAATCGAGTGCTCTCCCGCGTCTCAACGTTTTGAAAAGAAGAACGAGACCGCATCAGGTCGAAGAAGAAATGTTCCCCAATCCATCCCCCTTCGCCAAGGTACGGCTAGCTTTCAAACCTGCACCTACACCCAGGTCCGCTCAAGGGATAGTCAGGAAGGTCTGCCCTACTCGGCATCTCGAGCGACTGATCATCGCGCTCGCTATCGTGGCGGCTGCGTTATTCTGGATCGCACTCCGGGATTCAGTTCCAGTATTAGCCCAGGGCCCGCCGCCGCCTTACAAGAGCTTCGAAGCTCCGCAAGTTCATCCACTCACGATCACTCCTGACGGCACACGCCTGCTGGCAGTCAACACACCCAATAACAGCTTATCGGTTTTTCACGTGACCGGACGGTCGTTGACCCTAATGGCAGAGATTCCAGTAGGGCTTGAACCCGTCAGCGTCGCTGCACGCAACGATCGCGAGGTATGGGTCACAAACTGGCTGTCAGATTCGGTCAGCGTTGTTGACCTTCAAACCTGGAACGTAACCCGCACTTTTGATGTCGGCGACGAACCAACCGACGTGGTCTTCGCGGGACAGCAAAACGCAATGGCCT
The DNA here is from genome assembly GCA_031396065.1 of Pyrinomonadaceae bacterium. Taxonomy (GTDB): domain Bacteria; phylum Acidobacteriota; class Blastocatellia; order Pyrinomonadales; family Pyrinomonadaceae; genus PSRF01. Next base: position 890 of record JANNJZ010000525.1, read on the forward strand.
TTGTTTGTGTCTCGGGTCTTGGCCAGGTCAAGGTTTACGATCCGGCTGCGCCTTCCAACCCGCCTCAAGTGGTGGCGATTCGCGGTAAACAGCCACGAGCGCTTGCTCGCAATGCCAACGGTTCACAAGTATTCGTTTCCGTTTTTGAGTCAGGCAACCAAACGACGACACTGCCCGCGGACCTGGTCACCGCCGGTGGCGGGCCGCCCGCACCAAACCCGGCAATGTCAGGCTCATTGACGTCCGCACCGGCCGTAGGACTAATCGTAAAGTGGAATGGGTCTAGCTGGTCTGACGAGCGCAGCGACGGAAGATGGACGCCGTTCATCCCTTACTCGCTGGCCGATGTTGATATTGCCGTTTTGGATGCGAGCGGCGCGACCGTCCTGCTCAGTAGAGAAGTACGAAACGTCGGTACCCATATCGGAAATGCTGTCGTCGATCCAACCAGCAACCAACTCCTGGTGCTCAATGACGAAGCGCGGAACAATGTTCGGTTTGAACCGAATCTCCGTGGGCATTTTCTTAATACGCGCATTTCGATGGTGGGTCTCGGGAATTCGGCGATCACGCCTATCGATCTCAATCAGCATATCAATTACAACAATCCGGCCGGATCCGCCGCAGAGCGGGCCACTAGCCTCGCCCTGCCCTCAGACATTGCGCGAGCCACCGATGGAACGCTTTACGTCGCGGCCACCAGTTCTGCGAAAGTGGGAGTTTTGGATCAAACAGGCAATATCCAGTCCCGCATCGCCGTTGGTCAGGGACCTACGGGACTGGCTCTCAATCAAAACCGAAATCTGCTCTACGTATTGAATCGCTTTGACGAGAGTGTCAGCATCGTCGATACCACTACGCGCGCACAAATTGCCACCACCCCCGTTGGCTTCAATCCTGAGCCGGTCAGTATCAGTCGTGGACGCCGCTTTCTTTACGACGCCAGCTTGTCAGCACATGGTGATGTGTCGTGTGCGAGCTGCCACGCAAATGGTCATCGCGACGGGATAGCCTGGGACCTCGGCGAGCCGCAGGGCGCCATGCAGGTTGTGTCCAACCCGATTCTGGGCCCATTTGGACTTGGACCATCCGTGTTCCATCCGATGAAGGGACCGATGACTACCCAATCCCTGCGCGGCATCGTCGGCACTGAGCCGCTGCACTGGCGCGGCGACCGGACCACGGTAGAGAGCTTCAATCCGGCTTTCGTGACTTTGCTTGGCGGACCGCGTCTCCTTACGCCGGATGAGATGGCAGACTTTCGCGCCTTCGTCCAGTCGCTCACTTATCCACCGAATCCAAATCAAAATCTTGATCGCACTTTGCCAAATCCCGCCACCGGCCCAAACGCAACGCGTGGCGCCCAACTTTTCAATACAGTTCCTTTCGACGCCGGCATCTTTACCTGCAATCAGTGTCACACCGCTAATCCAGGCTTGGGCACCGGCACGAATGGCGCTTTGATTCCGGCATTTGCCCTGCAAGAGTCGCAGGATTTCAAGGTGCCGCAACTCCGTGGCCAATATCAAAAGACGGGGTTCACGCGTGGTCCGGGTGAACAGCTCACTGGCTATGGCTTCCTCCATGACGGATCGACGGATAGCTTGCTCAATTTTCTACATGCTCCGGTTTTTACGTTTCAGAGTGAGATTCAGCGTCAGGATGTTGAGCAGTTTGTGCTCGCCTTCGATAGCGGCATTGCACCCGCGGTCGGTTTGCAGACAACGGTAAACGCCGATAACAAACTCTCGGGAGCGGTTACGGATCGAATCAACCTGCTCATGGCCCAGGCCACGGCGGGAAACTGCGACTTGATCGTGCGAGGTCTATACAACGGATCGGCCCGCGGATTCCTTTACACCGGCAATGCGCTGTTTCAAACGGACAAGTTGGGCGAGCCGCCTGTTTCGTTGCAGATGCTGCTGCAGGCAGCGGGCTCGCGATCTGAATTGACCTTCACTGGCGTACCGCTCGGTACGGGCAGGAGAAACGCCCTAGATCAAAACGGAAACGGCACCCTTAACAACGATGAGCCGGTGAAGCTTAACGCGGTGAACGCTCCGGACTTTTTTGTTTGGGAACACTACCGAGATTTTCTCAACCGCGATCCGGATGCGCCGGGTCTGGCCTTTTGGAGTGGAGAGATTACCGAATGCAACGACCCGGCGAAGCGCCACCCGGGTGAGTCGCTGGCGTTGTGCACCGAACGTAAGCGCGCTAACACCTCCGCGGCGTTCTTCCTTTCGCCGGAGTTTCAGAACACCGGTTCATTTGTGGTTCGTGTTTATTGGGGCACGTTAGGAAAGTTGCGCGATACGCCTAAGGCTGCCTGCCCAAGTCTGCCGGACGGGTATTCAGGGCAGTGCCGACCACTCTACAACGAATACATTGCCGACGTGCGTCAGGTCGCCAACGGAATCGTGGTCAATGACCAACTGGATCCGAACGTCATTAACGCCAACAAGCAGGCATTCGTAGATCAGTTCGTGAACAAAGCCGCCTTCAAAGCTAAGTATGAGGCGTTGAACAATGAGCAGTTCGTTGACGCGTTGTTCACAACCACCGGAATCAGTCCCAGTGCTTCAGACCGCGCTGCGCTAATTAACGGTCTCAACGCCCAGCCAGCTACAGAAACGCGATCAAGCGTGGTCTTTAAAGTGGTGGATGGCACGACTACGCAGGCTGGCGGCGCTCTGGTCTTCAACACCAGCTACGGTCAGGCCTTTTACAACAAAGAGTTTGATGACGCGTTTGTGTTCATGGAATACCTCGGCTATCTGCGGCGCAATCCGGATCAGGCGGGCTATGACTTTTGGCTGGACAAGCTGAAACACTATGGCAACTGGCAGGATGCGCAGATGGTGCTGGCGTTCATTTCCTCACCTGAGTACAAATCTCGATTCGGCGCCCCTTAGTGTGGGATCGCAGGCGGCGCGCCTGCTCCGAACACCGTACGGTGCGATTGACATGGACTTTATTATGGCGGAGTTGGTGCCGCCCTTCATTTCCTCTCCCGAATATAGAGCGCGGCTCCGCTGCTTTCGCCCCAGCGCGGCGAGATGTTTATAAGGGATCATCAATTGCGAACAAGGCGAAAGCCAATGAAGGCCAGTTTATCCGTTGGCGGGACATAGGAACGGCGAGTTGCCGTAATGGCGTCCGTCCCGCGCGCCTTTTCGACGTAAGCGCCGCCTCGGATGATTACCTGATTCGGAGGGATACTCGAAAGCGTGTTGCCTGGGTAGGGGGCTGCTTTAGTGGAGGTCCATTCCCAGACGTTGCCTATCAGATCTAAGACGCCCAACCGTGAGGCGCCTTGAGAGTAGCTGCCAACGGGTTTAAGTGAAGTTGTGTCCACGTTGGCGCGACCATCGATCCCGTCATTGCCCCAGGGAAAGAGCGTACCTTCCGCGCCATTTCTGGCGGCATACTCCCATTCTTCTTCCGTGGGCAGCCTGTATTTCAAACTATCACGCTTGGAGCGCCACTCGGCAAACGCATTTGCGTCTGCAATCGAGACGTACGTTACGGGCCAATGCTCCTGGCCTGAAGGAGGCTTGCCATCAGCCCAGTAGCCTGGCGCTGGATACTTAACCTGATTAACAAAATTCTCGTACTCGGCATTGGTCACCTCCATTTTGTCCATCCAAAAAGTGCTGACGTTCACCGAACGCGCAGGAAACTGATTCAAGTCATAGTCGGTCTTACCCGTGACCTCATTGAGCCCCATGAGGAACGTGCCGCCCTCAATCTTGACCATCTCAGGTTTAGGTGAGGATGGAGGAGTAGATGGCCCATCGGGCGTGCTCGACGGCGAAGCCGGATTAGGACTCGGCTTACCCCCAAACAAATTGCTTGAATACAAAACTGCCGCGCCGGCTATCAGCACTACGGCGAAGACCGCAACCAGCCCCAGGATTATTGGGGTGGTACGACTTTTCCGGGGAGCAACGACAGGAATAGAACTTTCAAAAGCCGGACTTTGTTGCAGACTTGCTCCCGACTGGCTAACTGCCTGTCGGGGAATCGAGATTGTCTCGTCGGCGATTGACTTAGCGCCGGCGCCCACACTTCCCTGGAAACTAATCTGCGGTTGACTGGGAGTCGGGTGGTGAAAACCAGACGATTGATCCGCGACCACCTGCTGTGCTTGCGATGCCAGCAGTGCTGCTTCACGCTGTCGCTGAATCTCCTCGTCACGTCGCCTCTGTTCCTCCAGTTCGGCCCGCTTAGCTGCTTCTTCCTCAGAACGCTTGCGCGACTCCTCGGCGCGCCGTTGCACCTCGGCCATTTGCAGCCCGAGTTTGCGCACCTCTTCCTCTGCCCGCTGGCGGGCGCCCTCGGCTTCCGCTCGTTTACGCGCCTCCTCTTCCGCGCGACTGCCCGCGTCCTCGGCACGCTGCTGTGCCTCGGCGATCTCTCTCGCGAGGCGACTGGCATCTTCCGCTGCGCGCCTTCGTGCTTCTTCTCCCTCCGACTGTATTCGTATTGACTCTTCAGCCCGTAATCGGTCTTCCTCTTCTTCGGCCTGTCTTCGTGCTTCCTCTGCCTCGGCCCGCTTGCGCGCTTCATCTTCAGCTCGAGTCCTCGCTTCCTCCGCTCGGCTCTGCGCTTCGGCTACCTCGAGCGCCAGTCTCTGTGCTTCTTCTTCAGCACGTTTTCGCGCTACCTCCTCTTCGGTGCGTTTACGCGACTCACTCTGCGCGATTAGGCGCGCTTCTTCGGCGCGTTCCTTGGCTTCCACGATCTCACGGGCGAGCCGAGCAGCTTCTTCGGCAACACGCTTCCGTTCCTCTTCTTCTTCAGCTCGTTGGCGGGCTTCCTCTTCAGCAAGCTGCCGGGCTGCTTCCTCTTCGGCGAGGCGACGCGCGAAGGCTTCCTCTTCGCGCTTCCGAGCCATTTCTTCGGCCCGCTGGCGCGCAGCCTCTTCTTCAGCAAGCTTGCGGGCGGCTTCCTCTTCGGCTTTGCGCCGGGCCGCCTCTTCCTCTGCTCGCTTGCGTGCTGCCTCCTCTGCCCGCAAGCGCGCTTCATCGGCCCGACGCTGGGCCTCTTCAAACTCGCGCGCGAGACGATCCGCTTCGTCTTCAATTAGCTGCTGTGAGTCTGTCCGAATTTGGGTTTCCCATGAGGACTGGCCCAACGAACCGGGTCCGATAGTGGGCGCGTCAGTTCCCGGCGGATAACTCATTGAGTCGAGGTCAAAACTCCTGGTTACTTCCATCGAGATACGCGCTGTTTCGGAATTCGATGAGTCAACTGCAACTCTGAGCTCATCGATGAGTTCTTCAACCGACGACATCCGATCATCACGTCTCTTCGCCAGTGCGCGACGCACTACCGCCTCAATCTCCGGCGATACACTCACGCCCCGCTGGAGAAAACTCGGCGGCGCATCAGTCAAATGCTTTTTCATGATCGCGGGGAGCGAGGGGCCCTTGAAGGGCACGTCCCCCGCCAGCATCTGGAAGAGCATTACTCCTAAGCTATAGATGTCAGCGCGGGCGTCAGGCTCGTCATCCGACCACAGTTCGGGCGCCATGTAGTAGGGAGAGCCCATTAATCCCGTTGTCTGCGCCGCGACGAAGGAACCCAGCAGCTCACCTGACTTGATCTTGGCCAAGCCAAAATCGAGCACCTTGACGGCCTCACTTATGGGCACGCCTTCCTGCATCATTACATTCAGCGGCTTCAGATCGCGATGGACTACTTTCTGTCGGTGTGCTGCACCAACTCCAGCGCACAAAGCCGCCATGATCTCCAACGCGGGACCTGGCTGAAGCAGGCGTTCTTCTATTAGCAGGTCGTGTAAGGACTTTCCTTTGATGAGGTCCATCACCAGGTAGGGCATCTTGCCACCCACGACGCCGAAATCAGTAACGTTGACGATATTTCGATGACCGATTCGGGCTGCCACCATCGCTTCCTGACGAAATCTGGTTGCCAGCATCGGATCGTTGCCTACCAGGTCAGGCAGGATAACCTTGATGGCGTATGAGGTCTTGAGAAAGATGTGTTGTGCCTTGAAGACTATTCCCATCCCGCCCTGCCCGAGTCGTCGATCAAGCTGATAACGACCATCGAGCACGGTATCCCCCGCGATCGAAGTTACGAGTTCGCCACCGTCAGTAGGACAGTTGTTGAATTGATCAGGGAAGCAATGTCTACAAGTCTGACATTCTTTCATTTGTTGGCTTGGGTCCGATAGGCACGAGTCATCGCAGTCGCCAGTGAAACTCGACGGCCCGGTGCTTCGCCTGGCATGGGCAAGCTTGGCGCCGAAGTTTCTGCCGTCATGTCTGGATTATATTTCAATCAAGCGCATAGCCTCATCAGACAACTTGGCCTGCGAGGTTGGAAAGCGATGTGTATCTCTGGAAAATTATAACGGCTGAACCACTGGCAAGCAAGAATTTGGTTTGGCTTGGTGCTGTCCTAACTTCGATAGCAGCTGTTTGGAGTGTCGAAATCACTCGGGCTATTCCGACTGGCACTAAGAACCCGATTAAAGTCGGGGCTCTAACCGCCCTTCAAGTTAACACTAGTTGCAACCAGGTGCACAATCAATACATGCTCCGGCATGACAGATCAGAATCACAGGCTATTGGAGAGTAGTGATCGCCGATAAACAGCTCACATAATTCTGTTGACAATTAGTAATATGAAGTTTAGATTTTGGCCGATTCTTTACGATTGTTCAATGATTAGTAGTTCAGGCGGGGAGCGGTAACGTCGCAGGAGGTAGCCCATCTTCGATTGGTTCCTTAGTAGGTTTTCGTTCTCTAGCTAGCGAAACCAACCACTCGCTGACAACTCACTAACAGCGGTGGTTCTCCCGATTCTCACCGTTCATTCTCTACACGACAAGGAGGAAGCCCATGAAAAAGTCAGTCACGCCGATCCACTGGTTAAGTTCTATCACCCTTCTCTTGTTCCTATGCTTGCTTCCAATACGTAGCAGTCATGCACAGGACTACGTGACGGGCTCGTTTGAGGGCGAGGTAAAAGACAGCAGAACCGGAATCCCGATAGTTGGGGCGACGATCCGCATCATTAATCAAGAAACCGGCGTGCCCGTAGCCAAACAGACCGACTCCGCTGGTCGGTTTCGTCAGGGCCTCCTGCCGCCCGGAGACTACACCATCACCGTGGTTAAGGAGGGCTACGTAGCTCTGAGTTTGCAACGCTCATTGCCTGCCTTGCGCCCCACAGTAGTGCTGCCGCCTGTGCCGCTCGTTGCGGAAGGCGCAGTTGCGGCCACTCCAACTGCGACGCCGGATGTCTCTGCCCCAGCAACTGCGAGCGCGACACCGGCAGCGACTGGTGCGCCAGGCACGAATCAGCCGATCACTTCAAACTCCGGTAGCCAGGCCGGCATTCAGGAGCAGATAAATACGATCGACGCCCGCCGTGGTGGCGAATACACCGAAACGGAGGTTTCGAAGTTGCCCCTCGGGGCCACAACTGTGACCCGGTCGTTTGATGAATTGGGGCTTTTGTTGCCAGGCGTGGCCCTACCTCCCCAAACATTAGGCAGCGTATCCGGCCCAGGAGTCGGACCCGGTGTTGGTTCAGCCGGGCAATTTTCAGTAAACGGACTGCGCTCCCGCGCTAATAATTTTACGGTCGACGGCTCGGACAATAATGACGAAGACATTGGTGTGCGCCGCCAGGGATTCCTGGCACTGGTTCCCCAGCCGATCGAGTCTATTAAAGAGTTTCAGATGATTACGCTGCTGGCGCCCGCACAGTTTGGGCGCAACTTTGGCGCGCAGGTCAACGCTATCTCCAAGTCTGGGGGTAACGACACTCACGGCGCATTCTTCGGCTTCTTGAATTCCAGCCAGCTCAATGCCCGTAACGCCTTCGATCAAGGCAATGGCAACGCGACGTCAGCCCTGCGGGCTAATGGCCTGCCGGTTCTTAATTGTTTTGGCGTCACCCAGGCAAACTGTCTCGCGCTTGGCCGGCCCATCACCGTCCAGGATCTGACTGGCGGTCAGGATTCCCTTACGCTCGGCCAGGGCGGATTAGTCCTTGGCGGAAAGCTCGTGCCAGACAAAGTGTTTTATTTCTTCTCCATGGAAGGTCAGCGTTTGAACGCCACCCAGGAGGCAAGCTTTGCGGTGCCGACCGTGGCTCAGCGTGGTGCGTTTGGTACCGGAGCATCCGGGATCTTCAGAGATCCGTTCGGCGCTCGAGATGCATCAGGTAATCTCCTGACGCCGGCCTTCGCCTTCCCGTCGACAGTTCAGGGCGATGCCATCTTCAGTCTTTTCCCTTTTGCTAATAATCCAAACGGGGTGTACGGAGAGAACACTTTTACCCAGGTGCTACCAGCGGGCGGCCAGGGAAAGGTGATTTCGGGCAAGGTTGATTCCAATTGGCAATGGGCCGGGAGACAGCAGTCGTTCACCGCGCGCTATAACTTCACGGACGACTGGCGCGACATTCCCGTTACCGGCGGCGCACTCTTCTCGACCCTAAGACCGCGCGTAGGCACGCAGAATTTCTCTACGTTCTTGAATAGCGAATTGAGCAACCCATCCTCCACCAGGCCACTCTTCAACCAACTTCGGCTCTCCTATGGGCGCACGCGACTCATTTTCAATGAGAACCGCGATACGACGTTCCTGCGTCCCAGCGGACTTTTCCCCGAAACGCCGTTCCTTTTAAATGCGCCTCTGAGAATCAACAACACATTGCCCGATTTCAACGCGGGCAATCCGCGAGCGCAAAACAGCCGGGTCCGCGTTGACTTGATACCCTTTCCCGCCGGCTCGGTGGAAGATGAGATTGGCGGCCCCATCGGACAGGTTATCGTCGCGGGCTTCAGCCCGATTGGTGTGGATGTTAATAACTTCCCGCAACGCCGGGTTAACAACACGTATCAGTTAGCCGACACACTCACTTGGCGCCTCGGCGGCCATAATCTGGCCTTTGGTATAGACTTTCGCCGTACGGAGCTGAATAGTGATCTGCCTCGCAACGCCCGTCCATTGATTACCTTTAACGGAGCACCGGAGGTGGGATTTAACGCCGCTGGGGATTTCGGTTTCACCAACAGGTTCCTCCGGCCTGAGACGCTTGTCGCAGCCTCTGCCCCGAGCGGCTTCTTCCAGTCGCTAGTGTTGAATGGTCGGGATGCGACTATCAACCTGCGTTACTACCAATATGACTTCTTTGTGCAGGACGAGTGGCGTATTAGGCAGAACTTGTCACTCTCGTTTGGTCTACGATACGAGTACAACACGCCGCCACGCGAAACTAATGAGAAGATCGAGAGCACTTTCGATAGCGCGCTCCTCAGTGAAGTTCCCGGACTTCGTCCATTCATAGCTGGGCGGACGGGAATCTTTGATGCGGACAAGAATAATTTTGCACCGCGCGTCGGGTTCGCTTATTCGCCCAAACTGTTCGGTAAAGATCGTGCGACGGTGGTTCGCGCCGGTTATGGTCTTTTCTACGATCAGATTCTGGGCGCGGTGGTCAGCCAGTCGCGCAACGTCTTTCCGACCTTCTTGACGATAAATCTTGCCGGTGGCTTGGGGAGCGCATTATTTCCCGACTTCCCACTACAGATTCAGAGTCCGTCTACGCCGTTCTTCCAGCTCATCAATCCGGGCACACTCAACACGCTCCACCCAAACTTTTCGGTGCGCGATCAGATTCGCTTTATCAACTTCATCACGAGCAGTGATTTCGCTCCACGCTCCACTGTTTTTGGCTTCACGCTACCGGCGCGCCAACTCGATACGCCAGCAGCGCATCATTATGCCGTCACCCTTGAACAGCAACTCAGCTCAGGCATGGTTCTGTCGGCAGGCTACGTCGGCACGCAGGGACGCAACTTGCTCCGCTCAGTCACACCCAACCTTGGCCCGAACGCTATCTTACTTCCAGTTTTCGGCGGCGCCTTGGACCTTGGAGGCGAGCCTCAATTCTTCGGCATTGCCGTTGCGCCCGGTTCCCGTATCACAGCGGGCGATGTCGTTGGCGGTCGGCCCGTAGCGAATGCCGGCTCGGTCAGCATTTACGAAACTACGGCCAGCTCGCGTTACGATGCACTTCAAGTACAACTCCGCGGGCGCTACAACTTGCTCGGTGCCACGCAGTTTCAGGTCAGTTACACGTTCTCCAAAGTTGAAGATGACGTCTCCGACGCTTTTGATCTCGCGGGAGCATCGGCGTTACCGCAGAACAGCCTGACATTTGCCGGCGAGCGCGGTCCGGCCAATTTCGATGTGCGCCATCGGCTTACCTCGAATTACATTTCAGACTTTTCAAGCTGGGGAAAGAAGAATTCTTTCTTGCACGCCATCTTTAACGGTCTTGAGATTGCTGGAACAGGCACCTTCCAAACAGGTCAACCTTTTACGGTCAACAGCATCTTCGACGTCAATTTGGACGGTAACTTGACGGATCGCTTGAACTCGACCACAGGGATAGTCGTTACTGGCGACCGCAGTCAACCGCTGCAACTAACGGTTCCCGCCGCTTCACTTCTTGCACCGGTAGGCCAGGACGGAGCGGTGGGGCGCAATTCGTTCCGCGCCGGCAATCTGTGGCTTACCAATGCGGCAGTAATTAAGACAATTCGATTCTCTGAGGACACGAGACTAATCTTCAGGACCGAGGTCTTCAATCTCTTTAACCGGGCAAACTTCGGCGTGCCGGTGCGGTTCCTTGAGTCGCCCGGCTTTGGCAGGGCCACCGAAACTGTGACACCTGCTCGCCGCATCCAATTTGGCTTGAAGCTGGCTTTCTGAGTACGAATTCATTGAAGACGCGAGGTTGTGATACTCTCGGAGCATTCTGAGGCACGCCTCGCGTTACTTTTTGAAGTGCGGGGTCCCCACGCGGGCAGCCCGCGTGCGGTGCTAAGTGAACGCCATTTTCCATGTTTGTTCCGCGAACGATTAAGCCGTGAGCATTAGACCAATCATAATAGTGGCCGCAACGATCGCGATTTCAATTGGCGCTTTTTCTGTCGTCAAAGGGCAAGTCGTCGGCGGAAAAGGGGGCACCACCAAGCCCGCAACTAGTGGAACCGCTACGCCCTCGCGGCGAACCAACGCGCCCGTTAAGACCGTTATTCGAACCGTCATTGAACGAGTGACGCCCACCACCGGCTCACTCTCTGTAGCCGCCGAATCCAATGCAACGATTCTGGTTGAGCCCATCCAGATTAGGAACGCGCAGGGTCAACAGGGAAATGTCCCGGCAGGGGAACGCATTTTCGTGTTCGTGGATCTGAAACCCGGGCGTTACCGCGTCGCCGGCACCCTGGCTGGACATCAACCAGTGGAAACGGAAGTAGTCATCGCGGCAAATAAGAGCAAGTCCG
>JANNJZ010000526.1:0-2502 GCA_031396065.1 Pyrinomonadaceae bacterium
CGGTCGACGAAATGGAGCGCGCACAGAGCCCCGAAGAACGATCGGCCGCTTTGCTGCAAAAGGAGCTGACAGGGCTTCGGACACGGAACGCCGATGCCATGGCAGTGATGATCGCCCTGCGCTACGAAGTGCTTGGCGAGCGCTGTGGAGTTGCAAAAGCAGAACTCGAACTGCTGGAACGGCAACTGGCGGAAGCCAGAAAACGGACGGTTTTCAGCCGGCAGGATCTGGACAAGGTCCAGGCACATCTGAAGGCAACTCTGCTTGCCCTTGAACAGGAGCAGGATGCTTCACTGGCACGAGATGCGCGCAGCAGGAGAGCGCAGGCCCTGACGCAACAGGCGTTGGAAGCCTTTACACTCCGTCACGCCCAAGAAGGCACCTCAGCGAAGACAATTGCGCAACGTGAAGGTCTGGACGCACAAAACCGTGCGGCCCTGGCCTGGGTAGAGAGTGCACGCTTCGAGAGCGAAGTTGTCTCGGCGCTCGTTGCCATAAACAAGTCTGACTTGATCGCCTGGGAACAACGCTATATTGCTGTTACCGGGACAGATACCGAAAAACGGCGCTCAATTGCTGCCGAATTCCATAAAAGCCGGGAACGACTTAAGCCCTGGCTGGAGTTTGCCAAGCAGCAACTGGAGATGTACCAGGCCGCCGAGCACGAGCAGAAGTCACGCCTGGCCAAAATTGCCGAGCAAAGTCCTCTCCATGCGGCAGAGAGCAATCTGCTGGCAGCGAACAGTTTACAGAGAGAGCTGGCCGAACGTCAGAATAATGCTATTGAACAGGCCGACCGCGAACGACAATTATGGCTGGAAGAAATCGAACGGGTGCAGCAATCGCGCAGTTTCTCGGAAAGGAGTAAAGACTGGTTCGGAGCGGTCCCGAATATACTCGGGCGCGTATGGCGATTCGAACTGTTCTCGATCGAGGACAGCGTTGAGGTTGCCGGGCAGAAAGTCGTCACGTCGCGAGGCGTGACCGTTGGCAAGAGTGTCGGTGCCCTGATACTTTTTCTTTTCGGCTATTCAATAGCGGCATTTCTTGGACGTCGTGTTCAGCAGATCATGATTTCACGCTTCGACATCAGCGCCCATCAGGCCAACGTTATACGACGCTGGCTGATGGCACTGACCATCTTCACCCTGTTTATAATCACGCTTAATCTTGCGCGTATCCCGCTGACCGTCTTCGCCTTTCTGGGCGGTGCCTTGGCTATCGGCGTCGGTTTCGGCACACAGACCATCATCAAAAACTTCATCAGCGGCATATTGATCCTGCTGGAACGCAATATGAAGGTCGGCGATACTATTGATGTGGACGGGGTTGTCGGAAGAGTCGTTACGGTGGATATGCGGGCCTCAACCATCCTCGGCTTCGATGGTGTGGAGACGGTGATACCAAACTCGACATTTCTTGAAAACAAGGTCACCAACTGGACTCACACCAATGCCAAGCTGCGTCGTATCGTGCGTGTCGGAGTCGCCTATGGTTCGTTGATCACACATGTGCGCGACATCCTGGCCGAGTGTGGTAACAAACACGGCCAGATCCTGAATGATCCGCCACCGGAGGCGCTGTTCGAGGATTTCGGCGATAGCTCTCTGGTCTTTGCCCTCTACTTCTGGATTGATTACGGTCCTATGGTCAATCCGCTGGAGGTGGCCAGCGATCTCCGTTTCATGATCAATCAGCGCTTCGCCGAGGAGAACATCGTACTTGCGTTTCCCCAGCGTGATGTACATCTGGACAGTTTACAGCCGCTTCGCATAGAAGTGTGTTCCACTGAGCAATGCGTAACACAAAAAACCACAGTACAAGGAGAAACATCATGACGAACATGACTAAAATCAGCAGGAATTTTATTGCAGTACTGGTGTTGGGCCTACTGATAGCCGGAGTGACCGGCTGCAAAAAAGAAGGCCCGATGGAGCGAACCGGCAAGGAAATAGACAAGGCGGCAGAAAAAACCGGTGACAAGATTGAACGGGCCGGGGATAAAATCAAGGACGTGGTTAAATGATGTATGGATGGATGGGTGGCGGAACGTGGATGTGGGCGGCGCTCGCTGTTCTGGTGGTTGTCGTAGTGGTGATCAAGAGTCTGACCAGAAAGAAACGTGGCTGAAACAAACGCCCGCTCGGCCAGATACTTTATCCAGACGGTAAAACAAACTACGAGGTTACCATCATGAACATGCAAACAGAATATGTTGAAAGCCTTTCTACCCTGTTGGTTGCATTGGATGCCCAGATCGACCAGCTCAAGGACAAGGCAAAAAGCGGTGCGTACGAGGTGTCGTCTGAAAATTCAAGTTCAATTTCCGCCCTGCAGATCAAACGTGATCAGGCTGCGCTGAAACTGCAAGGGATAGCAACCACCAGCGATAATGAATGGCAAGACGTCAAAGCGGGTTCGGAGGATGTCCTGGACGAGGTCAGGAACATGGTTAAAGACACAATCACGAAGATTAAATGATCTGATCAGAACACGCATGCT
>JANNJZ010000516.1:0-9449 GCA_031396065.1 Pyrinomonadaceae bacterium
GGCGGAGAAGCAAAACGACGAAGAGCGGTTCGGATTCGGTACCATCGGGCTCGTCGACTTTCTCGCCGTGGATGTAGCGGGCACGGTGATCGAGGACGACACCAGCCGGATCGCCATTTCTCCGCTGCAGACGTTACCGGGCGAACACATTCCGACGGTTCTTCACCCCGGCCGCCAGACCTTTTTCTCTGGCAGCGCGAATGGCGTCTCGGATATCCAATACACCGAGCTGTTCACCTTCCTCGCCTATGACTCTAACCTGTGGGACGCGAATTCTCTCGTTAATACGGGCAATCGGCAGGCGCCGGTTATCCGGACGCTGGCCGCGACCTCGAAAGCCTGTAGCTATTGCTGCACCTCCTCATTGAAGAGTCCAAAGTCCCGAGTCCAAAGTCCCAAGTCTTTGCGTTTCGACTTTGGGCATTGGACTTTGGACATTGAACTAAGTATTAGTCAACGCACGCATCTCGATAAGCTTGCGCGCCATCGTCTTAAATTCTTCTATCGACATCACTCCGATGTCACCCTTGAGCCGTTCGCGAACTGCCACGATTCCCTGCTCCATTTCGCGGTCACCCAGAACCAGCATAAAAGGAGTCTTCTGCATTTGCGCGTCGCGAATCTTAGCGCCAATCTTCTCGCTTTTCAGATTCGTCTCAACCCGCAATCCCGAGTTGCGCAACTCAACTGCTACTTTCTCGGCATACTCGTTAACCCGATCAGTAATCGGTAGTACGGCTACCTGCACCGGCGCCAACCACAACGGGAACGCCCCGGCATAATGCTCAATCAGCACTCCAAAGAACCGCTCCATCGACCCGAACAAGGCTCGGTGAATCATGATGGGTCGATGGGGCTTATTGTCCTCACCGATATACTCAAGCTCAAAGCGCTCCGGCAGATTGAAGTCGAATTGCACAGTGGTTAGTTGCCACAGGCGTCCGATCGCATCTTCAACCTTGATATCGATCTTAGGGCCGTAAAATGCTGCCTCATCTTCCATCCGCTCATAAGCAAGGCCTTGCGCCTCGAGCGCTTCGACTAAGGCGGCTTCTGCACCCTGCCAATTCTCGTCGGAACCCAGATACTTCTTACTCGTGTCTTTGCCTCTGACAGATAACTCGATTTTGAATTTTTCAAAACCAAAAGCGCCCAGGAGTGCAAACGCGAAATTGATGCAAGCGACAATCTCGTCGCGCACGGTTTCCGGAGTACAGAAAATATGCGCATCGTCCTGCGTAAAGCCCCGGACGCGCATCAGGCCATGTAAAGTGCCGGAGAGTTCTGCGCGGTAGCAGGTACCAAGCTCGGCATAACGCAATGGTAGATCACGATACGAATGCTGGGCCGACTTGTAGATACCGATATGGAACGGGCAATTCATGGGCTTGAGCCTGAATTGCGTTTCTTCAAGCTCGGTAGGCGAAAACATCACATCGGCATAATTCTCTTCGTGTCCGCTTTTTTGCCACAGCTCCCGCTTCGCAATATGCGGCGTGAACACCAGCCCATAACCGCGCTGGGCCAATTGCTCGCGAAGATAGTTTTCCATCTCCCGGCGAATCGCTCCGCCCTTCGGATGCCACATCACCAAACCCTGGCCGTAGGCGTCCTGAATTGAAAACAGGTCGAGTTCTTTACCCAGCCGGCGATGATCTCGCTTCTCAGCTTCTTCGCGTTGCTTTAACCATGCGTCCAGTTGCTCCTGAGAGAAGAATGCCGTTCCGTAGATACGCTGCATCTGCGGATTCTCAGCATCACCCTTCCAGTAAGCACCGGCGAGTGACAACAACTTGAAGGCGCGCAGTTTGTTGGTGTTGGGCACGTGAGGCCCTAAGCAGAAGTCGATGAATGGTGAATTGTCGATGTAATAAACGCTGACAGTTTCGCCTGCCTTTTCATCAATCAACTCACATTTCAGCGGCTCATCGCGCTCCTGAAAGAGCCGCATCGCCTCAGCCTTGGTAATCTCGTCCCGCCGGTAAGCAAGATTGCGACTGGCAATCTGACGCATCCGCTTTTCAATCACCGGCAGATCTGCCTCGGTGAGAACGGTAGGAGTAATTACATCGTAAAAGAAACCATAGCGCGGGTCTTCGAGCAGCGCGGGACCAATCCCCAACTTGGTCCCCGGAAAGAGATCAAGCACGGCAGCCGCTAGCAGGTGTGCAGTGGAGTGACGTAAGACGTCAAGACCCTCAAGCGTTTCCGGTAATACCGGTTCAATCTTAACTGGCCCGCCGTTCTGTTCTTCACCGAGAGTAAAAGCAAGGTCCACTTCACGTCCGTTCACACGCGCGGCTAAAGCCTGCTTGGCCGCGTCACGGTCAAGCTTCTTCAGCGCTTCGCCGACAGTGATCGGACCGGGCATTTGCGCCGCCACACCATCGTTTAGTTGGACATTAATCTCGCTCATTATCTTGTCGTGAACTGCAGCGGTCTACGGGCGGCCCCCAGCGGCTCTGCCGCCTTCCGTGCGGTAAGGCTCTGCCTTACCGATCTCTGCCATTAGTATTCAAAGCGCGAGGCTTGGCCCCGCACGGAGTCATAGCCTCATTGTTCAAGACGCCTTACTGAAAGCCATAGGCTTTCCGCACGGAAGGCGGCAAAGCCGCACGGCGCCTACCCCGGCCCCTTGCGCTCCTACTATTCACGATATGCGATTCACTATTACTAACAACAGATCGGATTCGATAGGAGCGCCTTCATCGTAACTCGCCGTAGTGGCAAGTATTAAAAACTAAAGAATCGTGTAACTGTTCGATTCATGACGAAGGTCTTCGGGAGCATCCCATCAAAAATTAGAAACCTGCTAACCTGCAACGAGCCTAGAATGTAAACAAAGCGGCCATATATGTCAATTCGCTGGCACTTTGGGTAGGAGTACTCGATAACTAAGGTTCGTGTGGTGGCAGCCGCCCGACGGCTCAACGTAGATTGAAACTATTCCAATCTCGTCCCTTTTCGTTTGGGTCGACACGCTGAAGGGATAGGAGTGATGATCGAGCTGTGTGGTTTCATCAACGCCGCACCGAGGGGCGGTGCCCCCCTCTAAACGAACGTCGGGTGTTATGAACGAACGCCGGGCGCAATGAACGAGTGTCGGGTGTTATGAACGAACGTCGGGTGTTTTCCACCTCGGCCTTTGCCTTTGCCTAGCTCGTCAACAAATTGGGCAATCCGATATTCCTATCGCCACTCGCCTTGCAGCACGAACGGCGCCCAGTAATAAGGCGACTGCCACTCCTTCTGCCGCGACATTTCAATCTGCGCAGTGCGCAAGGCAGCCGCCGGAGTCTGTTTGTCTCTAAGCATTCCGCGGTAAAAGCGAGCCATCAAATCCGCGGTCGCCTTATCGTTTACATTCCACAGGCTGACCACGACGCGACGAGCTCCGGCATACATGAACCCCCGCGTTAACCCTTCCAATCCTTCCCCTTTCGTCTCCCTGCCTAAACCTGTTTCGCACGCGCTCAACACGACCAATTCCGCGGGCAAACTTAGATTGTAAATCTCATTCACCCGTAAAAAGCCGTCCTGAGGTTTACCTTTTTCATCAACTAACGAAAGAACAATCGCCGACAGGTTGGGACGCTCGCTGTCGATAAATCCGTGCGTAGCGAAGTGAACATACCGGTACTTACTCAACTCGACTCCCGTGGCAGTGGCGAGGTTGGCCTTGAAATCAAGCGCCCGCAGGTTCTTCGCACGGGGCACTTCGGCCAGGATTTGATTGGCTTCCTGGCGGGTGAATCTTAGGCGCCGAATAACCAGGCCGGAGTCGTCGGCAAGGTGCTCGATGCTCCGTGCATTTGCAGACCCATCCGCCTCGGCTTGTTTAGCCACGACCGTTTTCGCCTTGGCTGAGACCCGTGCGTCCGTTGCCGAGAAAACTGGATCCGCGATCACGGCCACGTTGTTTGCCGCTGGCTTGCGGTGGGCTAGCCCGTGCCGTTGGATGGCCAATGCCGAGGCTGACGGAAGTGAGACTATTTCGTGATCCTGAATCAATGGTCTGTAGTTGGTTAGTGGTCCGTTGTCAGTTGTTAGTAGTTGCTTGGTTGTGCGACTGGGTTGTGCAACTGACGACTGACGACTAACCACTGACAATGCTGCGAATGGCACGTACTGCAACGCACCGTCTGCAACCACAACCAGGCGTTCAGCTCCTAGTTCAGAACCCAGGGGTCCAAGCACCATTTCGCTTAGTTCCTTGCCGGCGTTCAGCAGTTGCGAATCCATTTGCGCGATTCTCTCTCGCTTTTGCTGTACGTTTTCGCCTGATTTGGATTGGCTGCGTGCCTTAAGTGAGTCGTAGACCAGCCGTGCGGCTTTCTCTATCACTAATCGCTTCGGCAACTCATAACTCTTCAACGAATTCTGCCTGACTGCCCAGACATAGCTCCGTTCTTCGCCAAGCGAGTACTCAAGCAACACCGTGCGCTCGTCCAACTGCGCTTGAATGTCCCTTAGTCCAAGCGATTGAGGCTGAGTAAGAGCGGCGTAACCGGGGCTGCTCTTGCGGATTGCCGCCTGCACGTCCTGGTACCGATCTTCAAGCTCTGAAATCTCTTTACTCAACGTGGCCAGCTGCACTGTTGCATTCTTTTGGCCAAGCAACTGAACCTGTCGCTGGGCCTTCGCATTGAGTACCTGAAGCACCTTTTGCTCTTGCTCTAGCAGAGCCACGTCTACGCCTTCGCGAATGTTAACGCGTGCTTCGGTCAATAGCTCCAGCAAACTACGCGTGCGCGCCCGCTCGCTTGCTTGCAGCGCCTCGGCATCATGACCCGCGTTCGGATCTAGCCGGTGCATTTGCATGAGCAAATCTATGTCGAAGGTGTAGGCTGATTGTAGAGTTGCCCGATAGGAGGTGCGATTTTGCTGACTGCCGATTCGGCCGCGAACCTTTTCAATTTCCAGAAGAGCTTCCTCAATCAGGCTACGGGCCTGTTTAAGATTACCCATACCGCGTTCGGCGCGAGCTACTCCCTGGAGCATCCTGGCTATGCTGTTTCGATCATCCATGCTCCGAAAAAGGGTGAGAGCTTGATTGTAATAGTCCTTACCTTCTTGCTGCTGTCCCAACGCCAGATACGCCTCACCGAGATTGCCCAGAGCCGCGGCCTCATATCGGCGATCACCGATCACTCGTATCAGATCGAGAGATTGCTGATTGTATTCCAACGCCTTGTGCTGTTCGCCAATCGCAGAATAGGTAGCCCCAATAGTGCCAAGCGTGATGGCTTCCACGCGTCGGTCTCCGGTGGCTCGATGGAGTTGTAAGGCTTGATTGTAGTATTCGAGCGCCTTCTGCGGGTTATCTAACCGAGCCTGAGCGAAGCCCATTAAAGTAAGCGTGAAGGCTTCCCCTGCCTTGTCGCCTGCGGTCCTTTGTAACCGCAGCGCCTGCTCGTGATACTCCAATCCTTTGTTGGGGTCGCCCAGATAGACTTGAACCGAGCCGATGTTGCGTAGCGTGTTCGCTGCGCTGCGTTGATTATTAACAGCTCCGAATAAAGGGAGCGCGCGGGTGTAGTATTCCAACGCCTTCTGCCAATCTGCTAAATCATAGTAAATCTTGCCAATGTTATTCAGCAGAACAGCCTCTAAAAACTGGTCCTTCTCAGCTCGAAATATCTCTAGTGCTTGATTGTAATACTTGAGCGCTTCTGGCAAGTCGCCCGAGATCTCGTAAGCTCCACCCAGGTAATTGAGGATGTTTCCTTCTTGCTTACGGTCCCCCGCGGCCTGGAAGAGTGGGAGCGCGCGCCTAAAGTGGGCAACAGCCGTTTGAACTTCGCCTGAGTTGTAGTAGGAAAAGCCTAATACATAAAGCGTCATCGCCTGTCTGTCGTGCGTCTCGTAAGACTCAAAGATCGGCAGCGCCTGATTGAACCTTTCAATGGCCTCGCGCACGGACGTGGCGGTGCGTTGCCCATACAGTTTTCGTCCCAGCTCAAAGTTTCTTTCGGCAGCAGTGAGATCTTTGTCTTTCGCCGTAGCCTCACGTAGATCAATTACCGTTAGATCATAGCGTCCGCCGTCAGCATTCTTATTCGGCGAGCGCACTTCCAGGCGGTGTTCACCTGCGGCCCCAACGACGGCGACGACGGTTTCCGCTCCCCACTTGCCGTTCGGGTTATCAACATAGGCTATCTGCTTACCGTCAGGTCCTAATAACGTGGCTGTTACATCAATCCCTTTTTGACTTACAACGACGCGCAGAAACTGACCCGTAGCTAAACTCAGTCGAAAGTCGTGAGCTTCGCCTCCTTTCAACTCGCGCTCCACCCTTGAACCCGCCCCAATCGCGGTGCTCTCTTGCGGCACATCTGAACTCGGCCGTCCGGCCGGTGTTCTCAGCAAAGATTCCGCTTGCGCGTTGAGCACAGGAATCGGCAACAGCGCCAGGCTAGATACAACGAACAGGCCCGCTGCGACTAAGCGCGAAGCCCTCCAACACGAGAGTAAGGGTGATCTGGTATTTTTCTGGGCTTCGTGGATCATGAGAGAACGCCACCGCAGCTGAGTCTCGTTGGTGGAGTATTACCTTGAGCTACAGTTTGGAGCCCGGCGCTTCTCAAATAGACAATCAGAGAAGGGCCGGGCACTGTCAGTACTGCTCCGCTAGTTTCGCAACAGTTGAAGCTATTCGTCGGCAGGCTTCTCCCCACATGCCGATGGCTTTTCGTCTTCCGATGCTTCGTCATCTTTCGATGCTTCGTCCTCGTCCGATGGCTCATCATATGACGATGGATCTTCTGTTTCCTCTTCTTCATCCACCGGGCCGCCGGTTGATTCCCAAGGGACTTCGTCCTGATCTGGGCCGGGCCATTGGACTATGCCACAGGCTGTGGAGCCGTGATTAGGACAAGGATTATCATCTGTCGCAACATGGCCCGCGAACGAGTACTTGCCTGCCGGGAACCTTTTGCTGGGTTGGTTTAAGGTGAAAGAGAAACTTACAGGTCCTGATCTCTGACCGGGCTCCCAATTGACTGTGATATTCATAAGTTCGAACCCGCCGCTCTGGCCAGGTGCGAATGACTTGGCGCTGCGACTCAGCGAACCCGTTGCACCTTTGCTCGGAATAAATATTATTGGCATAACGTTCTCCTTTTCATACGTGCCCGTAAAAGGGCCGAAGTGTTATCGCGCATCATCAACAAGAGGCAGCGCAAGGGAGTCACGCCCGTAGTCGGAGGAGTGGCTCACTCTTTCCCTCAACTACTCAAACGAAAATTCCTGTTGAATTCCCTCAAAGGTCAGAGGCCGCCGGCTGGCTGTTGATTTTGAATTGGACCTTAACCTTCTCCGTTTTCCTCTTTGTGAGAAAACTGATGAATTACCGGGAAACACTGGTTTCCATCAGTCTATCCATTAACGCAAGAATTCTTGTGGAAAATCACCAAGCCGGCGGATGGCCAGTAAAAACAATACCGAGGCCGACTTAGGATAAAAGCCGGTTTGTTTGGGCTGACAAGCTAACGCTTGAATGGCGGCATCATATTCCTGAGGCAGGTGAAGGTCAATCGCTTTTCCGTGTGTGGGATTTGCGAACTGCTTGCAGGTTAGGAATGGGCGACGCAACTCTTGCAGAGTTGCGTCTGAGAGAAATGAACTGCATGTTTCCCCAGGGTTGCCAGAGCCCAACGCTTCCACCCCACGCGGGCTGCCCCCGTGGGGACCCCGGCCTGGGGGGATTAGCGAACGCTTCAGCTCTATTCGACGCACATGGGTTAGCGCAGTGCCAACCCATTCAGCGCGGGAATGTTTTTTCGCGTGGGCAGGCCATAATAAAAGCTGCCCCGCGTCTCCCAGGTCCTATTATCAAACTGACGCCGAGCACCACAGCTAAGACAAACCTTGTAAGTGTGACCCTCACTGGAAAAGGGCCGGCTCATCTCCGAGTGCCAGCAACCAAACAGCCGATTGAGGCCGCCACCGATTCTGCCAATAAAGCCCCCCGCATGAATTGGCATATTGCTTTGGCCTACTGTCGAATCACTCTTTAATACCAATTGTCCCGCTTTCATCACTCTTCTCCTACTTCGTTATTACCCTTAAAATGTCGTTCATAATGTTAACGCGCAATCAAAGTCGAAAATACATCATCACACTTCAGGATTTTCTGATCGAAATTCGGGCGGTGAGAACAAACGGTGGGTCTGAAAAGAAGATCCATACCCACACACGTCGTTTCATTACACATTCGTTTAGAGGTGGGCACCGCCCACCGGTGCGGCGCGCGTGAATCGAACCGCGTAAATGATCTGACTTGATTGTGTGCGTAGCTGGTTTCATCCACGGCGCACCGGTGGGCGGTGCCCACCTCTAAACGTACGTACTTAGGTTACGAAAGAGGGAATGTGCGACGGGGGTATTTCGATAACGTATCGAACTCGAACGAGCAATCGTGATGCGGTTGATCTTTTACTACTCGTAATTTACGATGAATTGCGAAAGAGTACGGCTGGTTTCTTGCGTCGAACGGCGTCCTAATCACACCTGCGCCTGACTGCAAACGGTGCATCGGGATTTGGGTTGTTAGGTGAATTGGAACTGCTCCCCACGGTTACCTCGGCACGTATTGATCTAAATATTCAAGGCGGGTAGTCTGGCTGGACTTATCCTTACCTAATCAAAGACTAATATTGACCTGGCAATGACCCCCGAACGCTGGCGACAACTTGAAGCAGTCTTCCAGGCTGTGCTTGACCTCGTCCCTGAAGAACGAGGTCAGTACCTGGCTGAAGTCTGCGGCGACGACACGTCCCTGCGCAAAGATATTGAAGTTCTGCTTAGACAGCATGAGAGCGCTGGAGACATGCTCGAGGCGCCGCTGTATGGTGAAACAGAGCTTAACGTGATCAACTCGCTCATGAACGATGATGTCGATCCGATGATCGGACGTCGTCTGGGCGCCTATCGAATCGAACGTGAAATCGGGCGCGGAGGCATGGGTGCAGTCTATGAAGCCTTGCGGGTCGACCAGGAATTCAACAAACGCGTGGCCATCAAACTGGTCAAGCGGGGGATGGACACCGACTTTATCCTGCGTCGCTTTCGCAAGGAACGACAAATCCTCGCAGCTCTGGATCATCCTCACATTGGGCTGCTATTAGACGGCGGCACCACTGACGACGGCTTGCCCTACTTCGTGATGGAGTTTATCGAAGGACAACCCTTATACAATTATTGCGATGATCATCAACTAAGTATTGCGGAGCGCCTCAAGCTGTTCCGATCAATTTGCGACGCCATTCACTATGCGCATCAGAAGCAGGTCGTTCATCGAGACATCAAGCCGTCCAATGTGCTGGTCACCTCAGAAGGTGTGCCTAAGCTCCTGGATTTTGGCATCGCCAAGCTTCTCAATCCGGATCTAGCGGGAGACATCACCCACGATCCAACTGCCACCGCCATGCGTCTGATGACCCCGGAGT
>JANNJZ010000547.1:0-2254 GCA_031396065.1 Pyrinomonadaceae bacterium
GAGACACAGAGAACACAGAGGTTGCACAGAGAGATAATTTCAAACTAGGACACCACCCCATTCCCCACCGTGATGACAGCCATCCTGCCGCGATGATAGCATTGCGAAATTTTGATGAACCGGAGATTTATGCTTAATTCCGAAATGATTGTCTCGTTGTTCGACGCTGACCTACCGGACCCGCCGCATTGGGAATCGCGTTACCCCGCGCGCGACCTACCAACCGGCGCGGTCGTCACTCGCTTCGGCCCGAGCCCGACTGGATTTCTGCACACGGGCGGTGTTTACATCGCCGCCATTGGAAAAAACCTGGCTCATCATTCCGGAGGGGTCTACTTTATCCGGATCGAAGACACCGATCAGCTGCGAGAGGTCCCTGGAACACTAGCGCAGTTTGAAAAGGCATTCGAGTACTTCTCAATAGAGTCAGACGAGCAAGATGCTACTTCACAATGGGGGCCATACGAGCAGTCCAAGCGCAGCCGGATTTATCACACCTTCGCGCGCGATCTCTTGCTGCGCGGCCATGCCTACTTGTGTTTTTGCACTCGCGAACAGCTGGCCGAGCTGGCAGAGACGCAGCAAAAACTGAAGAGTAACCTCGGGTACTTTGGTGAGTGGGCTCGCTGTCGGAATCTCTCATTGGAGGAAGTGCAGCAACAACTAGCCGCCGGTCGACCTTACACAGTTCGCTTCCGCTCACCCGATGGCCCACCCAGGCGGGTCGTGTTCGAAGATCTCATTCGTGGTCCGCTTGAAGCGCCGGACAACGTCATCGATACCGTCTTGCTGAAGAGCAGCGACCAAAGCCTCAGGCTGCCGACATACCACTTCGCCCATGCCGTTGACGATCATTTGATGCGAGTCAATCTGGTGCTCAGAGGCGAAGAGTGGATCTCGTCGGTGCCTCTTCATCTCCAATTATTCAAGGCACTGGGATTCGAGTTGATACCCTACGCCCATATAGCTCCCTTGATGAAATTTGATGGTAAGAGCAGACGGAAGCTGAGCAAGCGTAAAGATGATGAAGCGAATGTTGAATTCTACATATCATCGGGTTATCCAGCCGGTGCTGTTCTTCATTATTTGCGAGGACTTGCCAATAGCAGATTCGCCGAGATGAGCTTCGCAGAATCTGCTTCGGAGCCGCTTAAGTTGAGCGACTGCGGAGTGGCCGGACCCATTTTTGACCTCGTCAAGTTGGAATCGATTAGCCGGGAGTTTATCTCACAGTTGTCAACCGATGAGGCTCTTAGTGCGTTAACAACTTGGGCGCAGCAGTATGATCCTCAGTTGATCGAAATTCTCTCCTCTGATCCGGTTTTCACGCGGCAGATTCTTGCCGCACAGCGAGAGCCCGGCGTAATGCAACGAAAGGACCTGGCAAAGTGGAGTGATTTCCGTTCCGCCTACGGATTGTACTTCCCAGGGCTGTTCGCGCTTATGACCGACCCGGCTGATCCGCGCTTTCACCCGGTCGAGGCAGCGACAGTGCGTGCACTCGCTAAATCATTTGCTGATGCATATCAGCACTCCACGGATAAGACCACCTGGTTCGAGCAAATACGCACACTGGCCAGCTCGCATGGGTTTGCTGCTACCCCTGCAGAGTTCAAGCAAGCGCCCCAGGATTTCGTTGGTTCCATAAGTCACGTCAGCAACGTGATTAGAGTTGCCCTGACGGGATTAACCCACAGTCCCGAGCTGTTTGTTGTGGCGCAAAACATCGGTCGCGAGGAGGTGGTGAGACGTGCCCGAGCCCTTACGTAATGTGCCCAGCCTCGCTGTGCATAAGCTATTCGAAACTTCCTACAATTTTAGCCTTGATCAGGTTGACTATTGGGTGGTGTCCTAGTTTGAAATTATCTCTCTGTGCAACAGAGAAACTTGAGATGAGGACACCATTGACTATTGCCTGGAAGTTAATCAGTGCCGACCTTTGGTATGATTGACTCCGCGTGGTGATCATCCAGGGCGGGTACTGTAGGGTCGCTTCTGCAGTGGTTGCTGGACTTCGTTACCGTCCCAAAGGCCGGGTAAAGCAGGAGTGGTCAGTTGGCTTCGACGTTGATTGCTTTGATCTCAAAGCTCAAATGTTCGGTTAGGAGAAATACAAAACTAATGAAGAACTTGGAATCTGAGGCCAGCTCGGCACCAGACAAGTCGTCAGTTGAAAATGATGGCCGCTCAAACTTTATTCGAGACATCATTATTCAGGATATCCAGACGGGTAAACATGGTGGACGCGTGCAAA
>JANNJZ010000066.1:0-15475 GCA_031396065.1 Pyrinomonadaceae bacterium
CACTATTCACCTTCCGGCAGTTTGCTGTTTGCTGTTTGCGGTGGCTCCCATGAACGACTCCTGGCCCGAACTAAGATTTGCCGAATGGAAAGACACCCTGGCCACGCTACACATGTGGACCCAGGTAATCGGCAAAATACGTCTCGAACAAACGCCGCTGGTGAATCACTGGTGGAACGTGCCGTTGTATGTATCAGCCCGCGGTCTGACCACCACTGCCATGCCTTACGAAGATCGCATCTTTGAGATCGAATTCGATTTCATTGATCACCAGCTGCGGATTGCGTGCAGCGACGGAGCGGCCAAGGTTCTCGAACTGCGTCCGCAGTCGGTCGCCGACTTCTACGCCGAGGTTATGTCAGCCCTGGCTGAATTGGGAATTGTAGTAAAAATTTGGACCATGCCGGTCGAGGTTCCCGATCCGGTTCGTTTTGAAGACGACACTATTCATGCCAGTTACGATCCTGAATACGCCAATCGTTTCTGGCGCGCCCTCGTGAAGATGGATGATGTGTTCAAGGAGTTTCGCGCCCGGTTCATCGGTAAGGTCAGTCCGGTGCATTTCTTTTGGGGCAGTTTCGATCTGGCCGTCACGCGATTCTCGGGAAAGCCCGCTCCCGAACGTCCCGACGCCGACTTGATCACGCGTGAGGCTTACTCACACGAGGTGATCAGTCATGGCTGGTGGCCCGGGAACAAAGACATGGAAGCGGCGTTCTATTCTTACACCACACCAGAACCCACCGGTTTGGGCGACACTGTGGCTCAGGGCAAGATTCAACCTGCCAGGACTTTTTACAACGCCGAGATGAAAGAGTTTTTCCTACTCTACGATGATGTGCGCAGTTCCGACTCACCCGAAACAGCGCTCATGGACTTCTGCCAAACCACTTACGAAGCCGGCGCCAACCTGGCAGGCTGGGATCGGGCCGCGCTTGAGCGATAGGAAGCTCGGACATCTGGCGGTAGGAGTTTCATGCGGCTTTGCGGGGACGCACTTCGCGTTCGATGCGGCTGGCTGAGGAATGAATGGTGACGCGGCGATCGTAGGCTGCCTGAAGATTGATCCAGAACTCGGGTGAGTTACCAAAGTAGCGAGATAAACGCAACGCGGAATCGGCATTGATGGCGCGTCGACCGTTGACGATCTCGCTCATCCTGTTTACCGGAACTTTCAGTTGGCGGGCCAATCCCGTCACCTTAAGCCCCAAGGGCTTCATCAGGTCTTCTCTGAGAATTTCCCCGGGATGAACCGGAGGCATTCGGCCATTCTTCTTGGGCATCACGGACTCCTAATGATAATCAACTATCTCGACGTCAAACGCATCACCATCTCGCCAAACTAAACAGATGCGATACTGATCGTTGATGCGAATGCTGTGCTCGCCATTCCGATCACCTTTCAAGACTTCAAGGCGGTTCCGTAGAACGTTGCCATATCTCGCGCTCGGTTCTGTTAACCTCCTTAGCCCCCAGTTCTAAATGAATCGCGGAACTACTCCGCCTCAGATCTCGTTTTCTACTATGCATGACGCTTCCATATCAGCCCTTGAGGACGAACGCACAACCGCGAAATCTCTTGTCGCATCGTAAGACAGCTGTGAAAAAGTTATCCCTTGCCGCCGGACTTGTGTTCGCGTTCCTTGTCTTGGGTAGTATTACGGGCATTTCAGCCGCCGCCGCGAAGCTCACCGACAAGCTTGTTCTCTACGTCCATATCGCCCAGCTTTATACACAGGAACCGGAGCCGACGATTGCAATGCCGGTTCAGGATGTTTCGAGGACGCAGATTGCCAACACCTGGCATGCGCCCCGTGGAACCGATCGTCTGCATGAGGGCCAGGATATTTTCGCGCCCAGCGGGACTCCCGTCCTTTCGGCCACCCAAGGTTATATTGTGAACATCGGCGAGAATAATCTGGGCGGGCAGACAGTTTCGGTTATCGGCGCCGGTGGACGCAGTTACTACTACGCTCATCTGGAGTCCTACGCGCCGCACATCGCGGTAGGCGACTACGTGACCAAGGAGACTCTACTTGGCTACGTCGGCACGACCGGCAATGCTGCCGGGACACCGCCCCATCTTCACTTCGGCGTTTATGCTCCCGGCGGCGCGGTGAATCCGTTGTCTCTGCTTAGCGATCGACCGGCACCGCCGAAAGAACCTACCCCCGTCAAAAATACGAAGAAGAAGCGCTGAAACCCCGCCCTGCGGAGTCGCCGCTTAGAGGGGTCCTCCCTGGACTTACTGCTCCTGAACAAAGTGGCATTAAGCCGCAGTGAGCAGTTCAATCTGTTTAATAAGGTCGCTAACCCGATGTTCGAGCCGTCGTAAACGAACGATTGGTTGTCTGGGTTGAATGTTTTCATCCGCGCGGCACCGGTGGGCGGTGCCCACCTCTAAACGAACGTATGATTGTTACCCGAACCCTCTAAACGAACGTTATGATTGATTTCCGAACCGCCTGCGCCGGAGCTTCCAAATCTGCATCATCCCTCGCGTTTCTATTCTTTTTTCGTGACTTCGCCTCCGCTCGAAGCATGCAGGAGTAAGATAGCCCCATGCGATATCTGAACTTAATAGCACTCTCCAGCATCTTGTTTGTTGGCGGGTTTCCGATCGAGTTGCGGCCGACTGAAACGCCAGCTCAGACTCCTGCACACGAAAAGGCCGCCAGTCTCCGCAGTCAAATGCTTGAAGTAGAAGCAAAACAGGCGGAGTTGCAAACCCGCCTACAGCAGTTGGAAGAGAATCTTAAGTCGGAGAATATTGAGCACAGCCTCGCTGGAGTGGGCAGTACGCGTCCTGAAGATCTGCGAGAGCAGCGTCGCCGCCAATTGGAGATTGAACGCAACGGAGTAAAGGCTCAACTCGACATTTTGGCCCGGAGCCACAGCCGGCTTGAGACCGCGATCGTGCAAGCCGATGCTGAAGCGTATCGTCAAAGCGCCGCCCCGGTGAGCACTACAACCATTCGAGCGTCAACCGGCCCCGTCATTGGTGGCCCCTCAAGCGAACCGACTAATGAAGTCACGACTCCTCCGGCGAAGCCACGACGAATACGTAAGAAGAAACCCAAAGGGTCCAAACGTACGCATCACTCGCAGACTTCATATCAAGAACCTCCGAAGCCCGGCGCTTAGAAGTCGCAGCTTTAGCTTGCGTGCTTCCATCGCGGCAACCTAAAGGTTGGACTCTAAACGCCTGCCTGGTACGGCACTCACTTTGCTTCCGCTTCCGACGCCAATCCATCGCACTCCAAAAAGAATCCCGCCCTTTTCCTCTGCGGCCGCGTCTGAAGTGTATCCTGCTTCGGAAATCCATTTTAGTGATCGTCCGGTTGCGCTGTTGAATTAAATGTCACTTTCCCTCCAGACCCGTCGCTGTTTTATCTCACGGGCCGCAATTCTTGGCTGCCGGGGTATCTTCCTCATTGTGTTTCTGAGTGGTCTGCTCCCCGTAGCCGTCAACGCTCAGGATGACCAAGCTGCCAACCCGACCGAAGTTATCAAGGTCTACTCCAACCTGGTCACGGTCCCGGTTATCGTCAGCGATCGTAATGGCCGTTACATTTCCGGTTTGCGGGAACAGGATTTCAAGCTCTACGACAACAGTGCTGAGCAGAAGCTCGCCTACTTTGACGCTGCGGAAGCGCCGCTCAATGTAGCGCTATTACTCGACACTAGCAGAAGCACTGCCGGCGTAATCGACGACATCCGCGCTGCGGCTAAAAACTTTCTCAAGGATTTGCGGCCCCAGGATCGCGCAATGATTGTCAGCTTTGATTACGGCGTTCACAAACTCTCAACCCTGACTAGCGATCGCAAAGTTCTGGAGCGGGCGATCAAGGATGCACACGTTGGTGAGTATGTCGGCACGCTGCTCAACGACGCCTTATTCGACGTCATTGACCGCGATCTAAAGCCGGTCACTGGTCGCAAGGCTATCGTCCTCTTAACTGACGGCCGGGACGCGGGCAGCCGGTTTTCTGAGGATGAGGTGCTCTCCTACGCGACTGAGTCCGATGCAATGATCTATTCGATCTACTATGAGCCCGCTCCGATGCGCGGGCGCGATCGAGATCGTCCGTTTCGGCGACGTGGCGGCATATTCGGCGGTCGCGGTGGGGATAGGTTTCCCGGGCAGGGTGGCCCCAGAGCGCAGCAAAGACGGGATCGTCAGGGACTCCGTGGCGAGTTTGCGATCGAGTATCTCACCCGTCTTTCTGAGGTTTCGGCGGGGCGCTTTTATGAGAGTGAGACCACTGACCTGAAGAAAACGTTTGGGTTGATTGCTGAAGAACTGCGCAACCAATACCGGCTGGGATTCTACCCTGATGAGTTGGCGCGAGACGGCAGCCTGCATCAGTTAAAAGTTAAAGTTAATAAAGCCGACATCGCAGTCCGGGCACGCACGCAATACCGTGCGGTTGAACTGAGCGGCTCTTCACAAGGAACTAAAACCACCCAGCACTAAACGCTTGTGCTACCAAATCACTCAAGTTCTCTTGAGAGTAATCATACGTTCGTTTAGAGGTGGGCACCGCCCACCGGGACGGCGTGTATGAGTTCATTCAACTAAACAACCTCACGTTCATTACAAATGGGACTCGTTTTGTCCACGATGCACCGGTGGGCGGTGCTCAGCTCTAAACGAACGTAACCGCTGGCACTTGTTCGCTCCGCGCTCATGGCAGGCGAGTCAAAGCACCCCAGCCGGGCTGCCCGGTCGGGGAACCCGCCCGCCTGCGTTTCCAGCTAACGGTTTTGTGAGCTAACGGGTTTCGGAAAATAACCCGGACGATAGCGGAGTTTTAGCTTCTCTTTTGCAAACTCGGGGCTAATAACCTCGAGGCGCATTTGGCGGTAGACGCCATCACGCTGCTTATTGGTTGACGAATAGGCGACCAGGTATTGCGAACGTAGTTCCTCTTCGATCTCAGCGAACGCGGCTTTCAAATCCGTTTCGCGCTTCGGAAAAAACGCGCGACCGCCAGTTGCCGCTGCCACAGTTTTAAGACCGCCCTGGTCAACGCCTTCAGCTTTACTGTCGCCAATGCCGATCGCGTAGATGACCGTTTCTGCGTCCAGCGCTCGTTTTATTGCCTCGCTCCTGGTCAAACGGCTGGTGGTATCCTGACCGTCAGTCAAAAGAATAATGGCGCGCCGTCGTTGACCCACACTTTGCGCCAGCACCTGGCTGGCGGTGAGCGCCACCGCGTCCCAGATTGCAGTCGTCCCCTCGGGCGGCGTCGCCTTCATTCCCGGACCAGTGGCTATCCCGCTTATGGCCCGGCCGGAGCCAAGATATGTTGGCAGCGCCACCTCAACCCGCTCCAGCGCGCGATAGATACTCAACACGTCGCGAGTCAAACCCTGTTCGAGGAAAGCTGAGCCTGTAAAAGGGATTATGGCCGCTTGATCCTTGCTGGATTGAAGCACCGTCTCGATGAACGACCGCGCCGCCGCTTTCTCCAGCGGTAAGGTGCGTTCTTCGGAAGCGCTCACATCGATGAGGAAGGCAAGCGAAAGCGGCCGTTCTGTCTCCCGCTGGAAAGTCAAAATCTTTTGCGGAACCCCGTCTTCGGTTAGCCGCAGATCTTCTTCCTTCAGAGAAGTAATGAAGCGGTTCTGTTTATCGGTGGCAATGAACAGCAGATTGGTGAGGTCTGTATCGACTCTGATGACGTCATCTTGATCGACCGGAGTTTGCGAGATTGCGTTAGACAATAAGCAAACGATCAGAAGGAACGATGATAACAACCTTGCTGGTACCATAGAATTGACCCGGTGTAACTGCTCGTGCCGCGCCGAGCAGGTGTTTAGAGTCCAACCTTTAGGTTGCCGCTGCCCAAACACGCAAGCTAAAGCTTGTACTCTAAACGCCTGTGCCCCGGACGAATCCGTTGTCCCCACAGACTCATGCTTCATTTCGCTCGCGCTGTTACTTCAGGCCCTTAATGTTCGCTGGCTTCGCGAAAAGTGAATCCAGTACCGGCTTGTTGTATTCGATTGATTCGAAGTTGATGCGACTGGCTTGAACGCCATTGATGAAATGGTCGATGACCCAGGGGGCAGTGACGCCGTCAATAGTAATCGGCTTGGCCAGACGATCTTCTTCGGTGAGTTCTTCGGTCTCGTCAGAGTCAGCTTTTGTGCGGGTCCGTTTATAGATCACTTTTGCCGGGAGGCCTTCTTTGGCAGCAAACTCGTATTCAATCGAGAAGCCGTCGGGATAGGTAAGGCGCACGGTCTCATTGCGCCGGGCCAGACCTGCCTCCCGCCTCCCCACGTAAGTCAGATTTGCGCCTTCTTTTTTCCACCAGCCTCGTAAGAGATTCTCGACGCTCGTGCGCATGCTTTTTTTAAAGTCCGCGATCTGACCAGACTTCATGTCGGTTAAGGCCTTGTTTGCCCCATCGTATACCCAGCCAGTCTCACCAGAGTTGGTTTGAATCGTGCGGACACCGCTGTTGGTAAACTCTGTGCGTTCTTTATCGGGGTACACGAGGTAGTCCAGAAACCTGGTCGGGGTTTGCGACTGTCCGTCCTGAAAGGCAGTATAGAAACCGCGACCTATGACCGACTTAACATTGAGATATGCGCTGCCGCCGAGTACTTCGATGGCGTGGGTTACGATAGCCTCTGCTTTCGGATCAGGAGGGACGCTTTTGAAAGCGGGCGTATCTGATTGCGCCGCGAGAGTCAATGACAGGCAGCAAAGTAGAATGATCGCAGAAATAAAACGGGGAACGAAAATAAACATTCGGTTTATAATTCTCATAAGTAACAAAACTTTCGCGATCTACAGGACGAGATCCTTGTTCGCCGCCGCTGCGCAACTTTGTTAGCAGACTTCGCACCCACGTTGGTTTCAGAAAAAGAAAGGGCTTCAACGAATAACTTGAAGCCCTTTGCTTTTGAACCTATTGGACAAGTTCCGTAACAGTTAGTTCAAGCTGGCGTTGGTGCCGGCGACCGCCTTTACGACGGTCTCGCCATCTTCCACATCAACCACGAAGTTAGCTGTGGTCTTCCACATCGCGGTGATCGGAAGCTTCACTTTCTCATCGATGTGACGCTTCAGGAAGCGCGCCCCATACTTGGTGTTGAAACCCTTCTCGGTCAAAAAGTTTAGGGCTGCTTCAGTAACGCTAATATCTTTTCCCTGTCGCTGCATCTGGCGCTGAAGCTTGTTCAGATAAAGCCCGGCGATGCTCCGCACTTCGTCCATGGTCAGAGGCGCAAAGACAATTATCTCGTCGATGCGGTTGCGAAACTCCGGCGAGAAACGCTGCTCTGACGCTTTCATTACTTCATTCTTGACGACGCGGAAGTCCTGGGCGGTCTTCACCCCGAAGCCCAGCGGCTTCTCAAACTTCTTGAAGCTGTCCGAACCCAGGTTAGAAGTCATAATCACTATCGCATCTGAAAGGTAAACTTTCTTGCCGCGACCGTCGGTCAACCACCCTTCGTCGAAGGCCTGTAGAAACAGGTTCATTAAGTAGGGCGAAGCCTTTTCGACTTCATCCAACAACAGCACCGTATAGGGATTCTCGCGCAACTGCTCGGTCAAAATTCCGCCCCGCTCAGAACCAACAATACCCCGCGGCATGCCAATCAGCTTCTCGATCGAGACAGTACCATCGCTGTACTCTGACATGTCGATGCGCACCATTTTCTCTTCGTCGCCAAACATGAATTCGGCTACTGCCTTTGCCAACTCAGTCTTGCCGACGCCGGTCGGACCGAGGAACAGCAGCACTCCGTCAGGTTTGTAGTGCGATTCTTTGAGCGGGCCTTTGTTTAGCCGCAGTCGTTGGGCCACTGCCTTGATGGCATCCTTCTGTCCGATGACGCGCTGCGACAGCATCGCTTCGGTCATCGAGAAACGTTCGCTGGTATCGCGAAAGATCATGTCGCGTGGAATCCGCGACTCCTGCGAAATGACATCAATCACGTGTTCCGGTTTCACCACCATGGTCTGCGGTTCATTGATTTCCACTTTGACCGCAGCGGTATCGAGCCAGCCTATCGCTTTATCCGGCAGGTGAAGGTTGCGAATGTACTTCGGCGCCATTTCCAACGCGATGTTAATGGCTTCATCGGAAATTTTGACCGAGTAGTTCTTCTCCAGCCGCGGACGAAGTCCCAGCAGGATTTCACGAGTCTCGCTGATTGAAGGTTCTACCACCTTTACCAACCGGAAACGGCGGGCCAGTGCTTCATCCTCTCCGATCGACTCCTTGTACTCCGAAAGCGTGGTGGCGCCGATGATGCGCAGGTCGCCGCGGGCCAGGGCCGACTTGAACATATTGGCCGCATCAGAAGAAGTGCCGAGCGCCGCTCCCGCGCCGATGATCGTATGGGCCTCATCGATGAACAAGATCAGATTCTCACGCTCTTTAACCTCATCAATGATGCCTTTGATTCTCTCTTCAAACATGCCGCGCAACATGGTGCCGGCGACAATCCCGCCCATTTGCAGTTGTACCACGTGGGATCCACGCAAACGTGCCGGAACCTTTTCCGGTTCCATTTCAATCAAGCGGGCCAAACCTTCAACGACCGCCGTCTTGCCAACGCCGGGTTCACCGACGAGCATTGGAGAATTTGCCCGCTCGCGATGGCAAAGAATCTCCACCATCTGCTGAATCTCTTTTTCCCGTCCAATCGTGGGCACAATCTTGTCGGCCCGGGCCAGACGATTCAGTGAGACTCCAAAATGCTTCAGGTAAGGAGGTAGCTCGAATTTCTTTCGATACTGTTCCTCTTCACGCTCGCGTTTTTGCACTTGGGCCTGCACATTTTCGGCGACGGTATCTGGATTCGCGCCCATGTTTTTCAAAACCTCAACGAAGAGACTATCCTGGTTTGTCAGTGCGGAAAAAATATCGGTCGCTTCGATTGTCTTGCGGCCCTGGGCGCGGGCGCGCTCCATGGCCCGTTTGAAAAGGTCGGTGGTATCGGGAGAAATACGGAAACCTTTTCCTACATGCTGTTGGCGAGTGGTATCCAGTCGCTTATCAATCGCGACTTTAACGACGATGGGATCAAGCGAAAGGTCCCGCATGGCTGAGTTGAACATATCAGGCTCTTCATGCATGAGCGCCTGAAGAATATGCTCCACTGCGACGAAATTCTGATCGCGCTGACGCGACTCGCTCAGCGCGTGTTCAAGTATTCGTTGCCCTGTTTCACCAAACTTGTCTTTATAGGATCCTAAATCAACCATGTTCTTACCTTATTTCCTAAGAGCGTGCATGCCGGCACGGTTCATCACAGCCAGTTTCCGTTTACCTCGCGGGCGTTTCAAAAATCCAACCTCAAACCACCGGTTGGATGTCGCCGAGCATATTCGCCGTTGCGTTTCAATGCAATAGAATTATCTGCGGACGAGTACAGCAAATTTCCGGCCATCGAAAGTCAGAACCACCTGCGTTAGCGGGTGGCTCGATTCGTTGCCTACCCGCTAACGCAGGCGGTTCAGACAATAGGGCGAAACGCCCCAGCGCTGAGTGGTCGGATATGTATTAATAATCGTAATCCTCGCCGCCGCCTGGCATGGGGGGGCCGGACTTCTTGGGTTCGGGGGCGTCGCAAACAGCTGCCTCAGTCGTCAGCAACAGTCCGGCAATTGACGAGGCGTTTTGTAGGGCCGTGCGAACCACTTTGGTAGGGTCGATTATCCCGGCCGCCACCAGATCCTCGTATTCGCCCGTGGCTGCATTGAATCCTTTGTTTCCCTTCAACTCTTCAACGCGACCAACGACAACCGCGCCCTCGAGGCCCGCGTTTTCGGCGATCCGTCTTAGTGGTTCCTCCAGCGCGCGCCTTACGATTCTGATGCCGGTAAGAACATCCTCGTCCTCGTTGCCCTCGTTTGAAAGCTTATCCAGGACGGCTGCCGCGCGCAGCAGCGCCAAGCCTCCGCCCGGAACGGTACCTTCCTGCGCGGCCGCTTTGGTCGCATTGAGCGCATCTTCGACGCGCATCTTGACTTCCTTCATCGCCATTTCGGTGGGGGCGCCGACTTTCAATACGGCAACGCCGCCCGCAAGTTTGGCCAGCCGTTCCTGTAGCTTCTCGGCGTCGTAATCAGACGTGGACTCTTCAATCTGTCTACGAATTGTAGCCACACGGCCCTGAATGGCCTTCGAGTCTCCACCGCCTTCAACAATAATCGTGTTGTCTTTGTCGACTATCACCCGCTTGGCTGTGCCCAGATCAGATAACTGAACGTTCTCGAGTTTGATTCCAAGATCCTCAGTGATCACTCGCGCGCCAGTAACGATCGCCAAATCCTCGAGGATTGCCTTTCGTCGATCTCCAAATGCCGGCGCTTTTACCGCGCAAACCTTTATGGTGCCACGCAGTTTGTTAACTACCAGCGTAGCCAGGGCATCACCTTCAATATCTTCGGCGACAATCAGGAGTGGCCGACCACCGCCCGCCGCCTGTTCCAGGATGGGCAGCAGATCGCGCATCGCCGAAATCTTCTTTTCGTGGAGGAGAATCAACGGGTTGTCCAAGACGCCTTCCATCCGGTCCTGGTTGGTGACGAAGTAGGGTGAAAGATAGCCGCGATCAAACTGCATTCCTTCAACGATATCCAGTTCGGTCTGTAGTCCCTTCGCCTCCTCTACGGTGACCACACCGTCTTTACCCACCTTTTCCATCGCTTCAGAGATGAGCTCGCCGATCTCGCGATCGTTGTTGGCTGAGACGCTGGCAACGTTCATTAAATCTTCTTTGCTCTTCACTTTTCTGGAGACGCGGGCGAGTTCCTTGACAACTTCATCGGTCGCCAGCTGGATGCCGCGCTGCAACGACGTGGGATTAGCCCCGGCGGCTACATTCTTCACCCCCACCCGGAAAATTGCCTGGGCCAGGACCGTTGCGGTAGTGGTTCCGTCGCCCGCCGTGTCATTGGTTTTCACGGCAACCTCGCGGACCATCTGCGCGCCCATATTCTCGTACTTGTCCTTGAGGTCAATTTCTTTGGCGACCGTGACACCGTCTTTGGTTATGACGGGCGCTCCATATTTCTTGCCAATCACGACGTTCCGCCCTTTCGGACCAAGCGTCACCCGCACGGCGTTAGCCAACGTGTTCACTCCTTGCAACATTGCCTCGCGCGCTTCTTCGCGAAACTTCATCTGTTTTGCAGCCACTCTCGTATCTCCTTTAGTTTCCGGTAAAGCAAACTGTTAGTTTGCGGGGTCGCCTGATCTCTGCCCAACCATAAGCAAACTAACAGTTTGCTTTACGCTTTGTTTGCTCTTGCTGTGTGGCGTCCTACCTTCACCCGGGCCGGACGCAAAAGGCGGTCGCCAATTTTGTACCCACGAGCATAGTCGGCAACCACTTTGCCCTCATCTTCAGGCTCCACTTCTACGGTCTCCACTGCATCGTGCAACTGGGGATCGAATGGTTGACCCAGTGCATCCAGGGGCTCAACCCCGGCGGCGGCGAGAGCGTTTTCGAAACTCGAAGTTGTTTGGCGAATACCCTCGGCAATCACCTCCGGAGCGCTGCCGCGCTCGGCAGCTTCAGTCGCGCGTTGAAGATTGTCGAGCACCGGCAGCAAACCGGCGATGAAGTTACCTTTCTCGCGATGGGCACGCTCATCGGCAGCACGATTGAGCCGCTGCCGAGTCTCATCAGTTTCGCTTTGGAGTTGCTTGCGCAACTGGTCAAAACGGGATTGCACTTCGAGGAGCTTCTGCTCCGCCGCTCTCGTGCGCCCCTCGAGCTCTTCTACGTAGCTCGGTTTGAGGCTCGGGGCTTCAGTCCGCGGGTCCGTTTCAGTATCTGCGTCGTCATCCAATTGAATACGACGGCGGTCGGTTACCCGGATCTCCGGGTCATCGTTTCTGTGCTTATGCTCTCTGCCGAAAAAATCTTTGGCCATGCGATCCACTACCTCGAAATTGATTTCTACTACAAAACCTTTATCTCCACGCGCTGAGCCTTTCGCTCCGCACGCTTGGGAAGGTGAACCTGGAGAACCCCGTCACGATAGTCTGCCTTTATTCCCTTTTGATCAACTGACGCCGGTACGCTAAAGGTCCTCAGAAACTTGCCACGGGGTCGTTCGGACCGGTGTTGCGTGGCGTCCACACCGGGCGTATCGGGTTTGCTGCCTCTAATTGCAAGCGTGTCGTCGTCCACACTGATGTCGAGAGTTGAGCGGTCGATACCTGGAACGTCTAAGGCCACGATGTACGACGCGGCGTTTTCGTAAACATCGGCTGCGGGGTACCAGTCAGCGCCTTCCACTTCATCGGCCGAATTCTCACGTCCACGTCGCTGGGTCGCATCTTCAAACAAACGATTCATTCGATCCTGCAAAGATACCAGGTCGTTCAAAGGATTCCACTGTGCCATTATCATTCCTCTCGGTCCGCACTAAATCCAGGTTCGCACTCTAAGCTGCGGCCGCTGCCGCCTCTGACTTGATCTCCATCTTGTCGCCGTCCGCCGTCACTGACACCGTCTGACCCGGCAAGATTTCCCCGTTCAGCAGTTTTACTGCCAGAGGGTTTTGTATCAGCGTCTGAATAGTTCGTCTTAGCGGACGCGCCCCATAGTTCGGATCGTAACCTTCGCGAGCCAAAAGCTGTCGCGCTGAATCGTCCAAAACCAACTGGATGCCTCGCTCCTTCAAAGTCGCACGCAGGCGTTCCAATTGCACGTCTATGATCTCAGCTATCTGTGCGCGCGAAAGCTGGTGGAAGATGACGATGTCGTCGATGCGGTTAAGGAATTCCGGTTTGAAGTTTGCCCGCAACTCCTCCATCACTGCCTCGCGTATTTGTTTCTCGTCCTCGGCAGCATCCTGTATTTCTCGTGAGCCCAGATTCGAGGTCATGATCAAGACCGTGTTTTTGAAATCTACGGTGCGACCCTTCGCGTCGGTCAATCGGCCGTCGTCGAGAATCTGTAACAGTACGTTGAACACGTCGGGATGTGCCTTTTCGATCTCGTCAAAGAGGACCACCGCATATGGCCGGCGGCGGATGGCTTCTGTTAGTTGACCACCTTCTTCGTAGCCCACATAACCGGGGGGCGCCCCTATCATTCGGGCCACGGCGTGCTTCTCCATGTATTCCGACATGTCGAGGCGGATCATGGCCCGCTCATCGTCAAAAAGAAATTCGGCTAGGGCCCGCGCAGTTTCGGTTTTCCCGACGCCGGTTGGTCCCAGAAAAATAAAAGAACCTACCGGCCGATTGGGATCCTGCAAACCGGCGCGCGCGCGGCGGACCGCGTTGGACACCGCCTTGAGTGCTTCGTCCTGGCCGATCACACGCTGACTGAGGCGGTCTTCCATGGTCACCAACTTTTGCATTTCGCCCTCGAGCATCTTGGACACTGGAATACCGGTCCACTTCGCCACGACCTCGGCTACGTCTTCCTCGTCAACCTCTTCCTTAAGCGTCACCCCGTCTTTTTGGAAGTTGGCAAGCTTCTCCTGCTCGGCGGCAAACTTTTGCTCCAACTCCGGGATCTGCCCATACTGCAATTCAGAAGCGCGCGCCAAGTCACCGGCATTGCGGGCCTGATCGAGTTGCAGCCTGAGTTGCTCCAACTCCGCTTTGGCAGTGCGCATGCGCTCGATGGCCTCTTTTTCCGACTGCCATTTCGCCTTCATGCCCGATGACTTTTCACGGAGATCCGCAATTTTTTGTTCGATCTCGTGCAAGCGCGACTTCGACTTTGCATCTTCCTCGCGTTGCAACGCCTGCCGCTCTATTTCCAACTGCAGAATCTCGCGTTCCAGTTGATCTATCTCCTGGGGCAATGAATCAATCTCGATGCGGAGTCTGGACGCGGCCTCATCAATCAGGTCGATTGCCTTGTCAGGCAGGAAGCGATCAGTAATGTAACGATGGGAAAGTGTGGCCGCAGCCACGATGGCCGAGTCCTTGATGCGCACCCCGTGGTGAACTTCGTAGCGTTCCTTTAGACCGCGCAAGATTGCAATCGTGTCTTCAACGCTCGGTTCGCCCACATATATTTGCTGAAAACGTCGCTCAAGGGCCGCGTCTTTCTCAATGTACTTTTTGTACTCGTTGAGCGTTGTGGCGCCAACGCAACGCAACTCCCCCCGAGCCAGCGCAGGTTTCAACATGTTGGACGCGTCAATGGCACCCTCGGCCGCGCCGGCGCCAACGAGCGTGTGGAGTTCATCAATGAACAGTATGATCTGGCCCTGGGCGTTTTCTATCTCTTTTAAGACTGCCTTCAATCTGTCTTCAAACTCGCCGCGATATTTTGCGCCCGCCAACATGGAGCCAAGGTCGAGGCCTACCAGCCTCTTATTTCTCAGGGTCTCAGGAACATCACCCGATACGATTCGCTGGGCCAGGCCTTCGACAATTGCGGTTTTGCCAACGCCGGGTTCGCCTATCAGGACCGGATTATTCTTAGTGCGCCGGGACAGGACCTGGATGGTCCTGCGTATCTCATCGTCGCGACCAATTACCGGATCCAGCTTACCCTTGCGGGCCAGTTCGGTTAGATCACGAGCGTACTTTGAGAGCGACTGGTAATTCTGTTCGGCATTCTGGTCGGTAATTTTTGAGCCGCCGCGCATCTGCTCGATAACCTTGAGCAGATCGTCGCGTTTCACGCCATGTTGCCGAAGAAGTTTTCCAGCGGCGCCGTCCTTTTCGTCGGAGATTGCCAGCAGGAGATGTTCGGTCGAGTTAAACTCGTCCTCCATTTTGTCCGCCAGCTTTTGAGCGGTAGTGAAAACCTGACTTAGCCGCGGACTGAAATACTGTTGACCACCCTCAACCCGAGGAAAGCGAGAAATTGCCGCTTGCGTATCATTGAGTACGACCGGGAGATTTACTGCCAGCTTACCGAGAATTGGGCGAACTGTACCCTCCGGTTGTTCCAGCATTGCTGTCAGTAAGTGTTCCGGTTCAACTTGCTGATTCTGGTTTCGCTCGGCTAGCTCGATGGCTGACTGGATTGCTTCCTGGGCTCGAAGCGTAAATTTATCTAAACGCATGTAAGTATCTGGCTTCTCTCGTCGAAAATATTTATGCCGGGGGCCGGTCAGAACCACCTGCGTTAAACGGGTGGGTTTTCGGTTAATCTAATCGCCCACCCGCTAACGCAGGTGGTTCTGACAAATCCCATTAACAGCCCACTGGACGGTTGTCGGCCTTAACTGCAGCCGGCGGCCTTGCTTGATTTCTCCGGGGTGACATTCTCAGCTTTGGCTTCGATAGTCTTGCCCGAGCGAGCGGTACTCTCGCCATTGATCTGAATGCGGCGTGCTTTCGTTTCCTCACGCTTTGGAAGTGTGACGCGTAAAACGCCGTTCCGGTATTCCGCCGTTGCCCCATCCGCCGAAACGGTTTGCGGCAAGGTGAAAGAACGGGTGAACGAGCCATAGGAGCGCTCGACGCGATGGTAGTTATCACCGTCGTCCTTTTTCTCGAATTGGCGCTCGCCT
>JANNJZ010000092.1:0-9604 GCA_031396065.1 Pyrinomonadaceae bacterium
AAAGCGGTGACAGGTCACCGCACTCCAAAAAGTCAATCTGCATCCGAAACATTCAGCAGCGCGTCCCAATCAGACTCGTCAACTGGGATTCCCTGCGCGAGATTCTCCCTTCGCGTTTGCAACACTCTCTCGCCCGGATAGCGGACGTGCTCATCCGACAGCTGTTGCGGCAGTTGCATCCTCTCAACGATCTGGTCCGCTAACCGACCAGCCAGACCCTTCTGATCGAGAGCGACAAGGTTTATGGCAATGAAGACCTGCGACAACCCGGTCTCATGCTCCGGGTCGCGTGGTATCTGGTGGGTGGCCTGACCTCCAGACAGCATCGCCGCGATCAGGTCCAACAGTAGAGCCAGTCCTGAACCTTTCCAGAAACCAATGGGCAGCGGTCTCCCCGATTCTTCAATGGCTTTGGGATCGCGTGTCAGTTGCCCTTCAAGATCGTAACCCCCATACACGGGCAGTTGTCGCCCGCCCGCTTGATACGAGGTCAACGCCCCGTAAGAAAATTGCGACATCGCCATATCCAGCACCACGTGTCCACCGGAACGCGGCACGGCAATGACCAGGGGGTTGTTGCCCAGGCGCGGATCGCTGGCACCCCACGGCGGAAGATTTGCCAGCGTGTTGGTCCAACAGATTCCAATCATGCCGGCGTCAGCAGCCTGCCAGCCGTAGCTGCCCCCGCGCATCCAATGGTTAGTATTAGCTAAAGCTACGCAGCCGATACCGTGTTGGAGAGCCAGGGTCACGGCTCGCTCCATAGACTGCCAGGCATTCAGATTACCCACGCCGAATTTTCCGTCCCAGCGTTCGACCGCTCCTGCACTGGCGACCATCTCCGGCAACGCGCGAACGTCGATGCTGCCGTTGCGCACCATGGCAACGAATCGTGAGAAGCGGCTCAAGCCATGGGAATAAACACCATCGCAAGTCGTTTCGGTGAACAGCCGCGCGCACACGTTGGCCCGCTCCGGCTCGAGCCCTAACTTCAGCAACGCGCGCTCGAGTGTTTCAAAAAGTTCCTGATAGGAGACTCTCGGCATATTTACAGGCGTATAGAGTCCAACCTTGAGGTTGTTGTTAGCGGAAGATGCAAGCTAAAGCTTGGACTCTCTACGCCTGTGAACCCTGGCTTCACTGTTTAGCTTTCGCTACTTCAACCGCGAAAACATGAGTCGGCCCAAACATGTTCGAACGAAAGACAATCCATTTCATGTCCGGTGTGAAGGTGGCGTTTGGCTCAAGGCTGTAATCGTGCTTCGCCAGATTCACCAATCTCTCAGTCTTAAAAACTCCGGCCGTGATCATCTGTTTTGAATTTGGCAGGTCGGCTATCTGGGCCGCCGGTGGTTGTTCAGGATGGAACAGGTAAATCCACTGACCATTTCCCGGAGCCGCCACGCTGTTTGGACCGCCGCCATCACCGGAAAACATTTTCCCATCCGGCGAGACATTGAAATGCACGGACCACTCCTGGCGGGGAACAAAATATTGGGTCCTTTCTCCGGTAATAGTGTGATAGCCGCTGACCCAGAACACCTGACTCTTTGGCGTTTGCAGGTCGTACCAGATTGTCTTGCCATCACCTGAGAAAAACTCATGGCCGGCAATCTCCATGTTCATCGTGCGCTTATGTATCCTGGTTAGTTGCGAGCCATCGGTGCGGATGGTCCAGATACGATCCACTTTGTGCCACGGACCTTCGTGACAAAACATAAGCAACGTCGGGTCGGTAGGCGAGAACTGGATGTGGCCCAGCCAGTCGGTACTCTGGTGGAGTGACTTCACCTCCCCGGTTTTCGTGTTCATCGTGATCAGCTGCATCGGCCGCCGCTCAGCCAGCCGCCGTTCCATCATCTCTCCTTTGCCCGGATAGTTATCACGGCCGCGGCCCGGCTGCGCGGCGGTCGCCGGCGGTGGCGTGGGCGCCGGCGTCGGTGGTCCGCCTTCGGTGATTGACCCTCCCAGCAGACTTTCGTCCGCGTTTACCGTGGCGATTGACCCACCCGCCGGCAACGTGCCGATTTCCCTCGTCGCTTTGGTATCAGGATCGATAGCGAAGGCGACGCGGTTTTTCAGGTAGTAGACCTGGCCGGTTTTCTTGCCGACCATAATTAGATTCACTCGGCCGTCCACCAATTTCTCAATTACCCGGGTCTTGAGGTTGACGTAGGAAATCCCGGTCGGGGTGGTGAAAACCAGCTTTTGGCCGTCAGGCGTATATCCGTTTTGGTGGAAATAAAGACTGGAACTTCCGGGTTCTTTCGATAGACGAATTATCCGGTGACCGGTATCAGCATCGATCCAGTCTACCGGAAGTTCCTGTGCCTTCACCGCCAGGACACCCGAGAACACGATCATTAGCAGTGCACTGGGAAGATTTCGCCTCATTAAGACCTCACTTCTATGAACTAACCTTCAGGAAAGATGAAAGACTTCGTCGAGCGCGACCGCAACCGGGCTGTCGTCCGGATTCGTCAACATCAGTTCCTTCATGTGTGACCACCAGCGACGACACTCATCCGTGGTGGCGATCTGTGCCCACAACTCTTCGGACTGAATCTCCACATAAGCGAAAAGATTGTCTGTGTTGCGATCAAGGAAGATTGAATAATTACCGGCACCGTGCCGTTTCAAAACGGATTCGAGCTCCGGCCAGATCGGGTTATGGCGCTTTTCATACTCCGTCTGGCAACCAGGTTTGAGCTTCATTAAAAAGGCTTTGCGGATCATCCAGACTCTCTCTCTCTCTCTCTCTCTCTTCTTCTCTGTGCCCCCTCTGTGCCCTTTGTGTCTCTGTGGTGATGTTTCCGATTTCACCACGGAGACACAGAGTTCACCGAGGGTGCACAGAGAAGAGATGACCTGCCTTTGAAACAGGCCTCCTAGTTTGGGCGTGTTTCGGTTTGTAGCGTCTGCACGGAGCTGTCATTCATTTCAAACTTCTTGCTCTTCAAAAGACTGATCACTTCGGCGCCGGCCAGGAGTACCGGCCCATAGCCGTGCGCAGCAAAAGGGCTGGTTGGCCGGAAATAGTAAAACGCCGGATCAAAGGCCATGCCCGTGCCGACGCAGGTTCCCTCCACTTGTCCGCGCGTGTTTATTTTGGTCGAGACAGCATTCCAGGCCAGCAAGGTCATTGGCCCATAGGCCAGTGGATCAATCCAGCCCCGGTTGATAGCCCGCGCCAAACCATAGGTGTAAATTGCGGTGGCTGAGGTTTCGAGATAAGAGTCTTCGCGGTCCAACAACTGATGCCAGAATCCAGATCCTGATTGATAGCCGGCCAGACCTTTCGCATGAGCTTTGAACAGCTGCAGAATTTGCGGACGCAACGGATGCTTTTCGGGCAGGACCTCCAGCAGTTCAACTAAGGTCATAAAGGCCCAGCCGTTCGCTCGCGCCCAGTAAAACTCCGGATGCTCGGTCATGGCTTCAACCCAACCATGCATGAAGACACCCTTCTCCTTATTGAACATCCGCCGGGCGTAACTCAACACTTGCTTACAGGCTTCGTCGTAATACCTGGTCTCGCCCGTCAGTTTTCCCATTTGGGCTATCGCCGGAACTGCCATAAAAAGGTCATCGAGCCAAATCGTATTTGGCTGTGGACGATTACGCGCTATGGTTCCGTCTTTCAAACGGAACTCTTTGGTCATGATGTAATTGATGTGGCTGTCGATCAGGGGCCGCAGGTTAGCTTTGCTGCCGCCGCGGTTGGCCTTGATCATGGCAGCACACATTGCCCCGCAATCATCAAGGGCACGAGGAGCGACCAGATTTCTGAGTGGGAGTCGCGTACCCCAATCAGCGCCGGCTTCGGTGGTTCGCCGAAAATGAGGCACCGCATCAGCAATAAACTGCAGCCGCTTTTCGGCATAGTCACGAAAACGGGGATCACCCGTTGCCTCACTG
This sequence comes from Pyrinomonadaceae bacterium, assembly GCA_031396065.1. Lineage (GTDB taxonomy): Bacteria > Acidobacteriota > Blastocatellia > Pyrinomonadales > Pyrinomonadaceae > PSRF01. The sequence continues at coordinate 3,919 of JANNJZ010000092.1, forward strand.
GCCAATAGCATTCCCGCGTAAGCGACGCCCCACTCGTAGCTCACGATCCGAAAATCGCCAGGTTTCAAAATGGTGTTCTCATCAATCCTGGTCAGGTCTGTCAGGACGTCGTTGGTTTTTGAGTTAACAAAGGCAATCGGCGTGACCTGGTCCAGGTAACCGTGAACCCGATTCAAGACCGCGGCGACATCTTCTGACTTAGTCAGACCGTAGGGTACGGGGTAGTCAGGCCTCAGTCGGTGCAACGGTGTGTTGGAATCGGTTTGAGGTGCTTGTTGGGACACGGCCGTTTGGCAGAGCAGTGCCAACAGAAGAAGAGTGGTGATAGTTTTCATAGCATTTCCCAGTGTGTCAGACGTCTGCTCTCTGTGCCTCCTCTGTGAACTCTGTGTCTCTGTGGTGGAACTCGCTAAAAAACACTCACCACAGAGACACAGAGTTCGAAGAGGAGGCACAGAGAAGATGTAAAGCTCGCCGCTAAGTAAGCTGCAGCCGCAAGCGTGTAACGGAAGCCGGCGCGAAGCGATAAACCAGACGTCCCGCGCTACCGACGGTTACCGGCTCATCGCGCGGCTCGAGTCCGCGTGGATTCGCAAAACTATTGTGCGCATGAATGTCGTTTGATGAGAGAACCCGCGCCTGACCTCCAGCGATCCTCGCTCCGATCACATTTATCTCAGTTTCGCGCGCATTCTTCGCGTCCGGATTTACCGCCGTTAGTGTCAACTCTTTCCCGATTATCGATGCCGAGCCGCTCAGTCCCCAGAAATCGGCCGGCTTCTCCGCCCTGGTGAACGAAACTCGTGGCGAGATGAACTCAGTTCTCAGCGCCTGCGCTCCCTGGTGGGCCGCATACATTTCGAAGACGTGATAATTGGGCGTGACGATAAACTTGTCTTCGTAGGCAAGAAAGAGAGAGTGAATAGTGTTGATAAGTTGCGCCGGGTTCGCCATCACAACTTTATCTGCGTGCCGTTGAAAAGTGTCCAGGTTTATCCCCGAGATCAGCGCATCTCGCAAGGTGGACGGATACCCGTAAAGGTAACCGGGCGGCAAACTGGAATCCTGCAGATGCCACGCGCCCCATTCATCGACGATCATTTTTACGCGCCGCTGCGGGTCAGACTCTCCCATCACCTGCCAGTGCTGTGTGATAAGAGACTCCATTCGATCGGAGCGGGCAATCAGGTCGTACCATTCATCCAGGTTGTATTCGAGCGCGTTGCCTTTGCCGGTGGTGCCGGTGTAATAGTGCAGGGCCCAACCGTACATGCGGTCAACCATCCGTGGTCCCTTTTCGACCAATTTGGTGAAGAAGCGGCGGGTCCAACCTAAATCCGCACCATTGGGCCCGGACCCGATGAGTTTGAGCTTGACTCCGTACGTCGGCAGCCACGCCGTAAACTTGCGGAACTCGCTGGCGTATTCTTCCGGGGTCATGTCGCCGCCGCATCCCCAGTTCTCGTTTCCGACGCCCCAAAAACTTACGTTGTATGGGTCCTTATCACCGGCAGCAGCACGCTGATCCGAGAGCGTGGTCAATCCTGCGGGCGCGTTGCAGTACTCCATCCAGTCGATGAAGTCTTTGACTTTGAGACTGCGCATGTTCGCGGCAAAGTAAGGTTGGGCGCCGGTAAGACGGCAGAAGTGCATGAACTCGTTTGTGCCAAACCAGTTTGGCTCATACTTCTGCGGCCCGCTATTCAATTGCTTGTAGGAATCCGTGATCTTGTAGGTGGTATCCGCCCAAAAATTAACGCGGCGTGGACGCTTGTCGCGCGGTCCAATGCCGTCGCGCCAATCATACTGATCGGCGAAACAACCACCCGGCCAACGAACCACGGCCGGCTTAATTTTCCTCATGTACTCAACCAGTTCACGACGAATGCCGCCAATGTTCGGCACCTTCGACTTCTCGCCCACCCACACGCCGTCATAAATGACTCCGCCGAGGTGTTCAAGAAAGTGGCTGTAGATGTCGGGCGAGATCGTGCCGATGGGTTCGTTGATAAGAACCTCGATCTTGGACTCCGCGCCTTGACTGCCGCGATTGCCTCGCGGTGCGATCAAACTCAACGCGCCGGCTGCCAACGCGCTTCCTAAGAACTCTCTTCTTCTAACGCTCATTGGGTGTGCTTCCTTTCGGAACTAAGTGTCTTCGACGCCTGGCGTCGGTATGACTCCACTACGCGGCGGTCCAATGAGGTCAGTACCACCACGCGGTAGCGGGTGGGTTTCGCCGCGCAACTAAGACGATCAGTTGAGTGACTGCGCCCCCGAACCCAACAGCTACCAACTGTGTCAAAAGTCCGGAGTTGGAGCCGTTTAGAAAGCGCACTTGTGCGCCCCATCGCCGAAACAACATGGCCGCGTTACCTCTTTGCAGCCCAGAGGTGCACAAGTGCACTCTCTAAACGGATCCAGACCAAGTTTTCATACGGTCTCTACCGCGTAGCGGTACTAACCTCATGGGACGGCACTTGCTCTTTGCTGCGTCGTCTAGACATCTAACTTCAGAAGTTAAAGCGATCAATATTCTCTTTGTTGAAGACGAACGGTAAGCCCAGCCTAACTTCATCATCAACGACTTCAATCGGTCCCAACCTTCCCGCGTTTATCTTGGCGTCGCCGCGTTTCATTTCGCCTTTGGTCAACGCGTTCGCGGCGTAAACGGTCAAGTATCCGAGGTCACCCGTATTCCAAAGCACTATGCTGTCGACCACCCCTTCCTTGATATAGGGCTTGCACATGTTAGGAAGCGATAACCCGGTGACTTTGACATCCGCGCGTCCTGACTGCTTCACGGCTTCGGCCGCACCCGGTACTGCCGGCGCCGCGATTGCCATGATCAACTTTACGTTTGGATAGACTTTGAGCAGGGTTTGGGTTTCCGAAAAGGCGCGGTCGCGATCACCTTCGCTCGGCTGTATCGCCACCAGCTTTAGGTCAGGATACTTCTGGGCCATCCGCTCTTTGATGTACTTGATCCACTCGTTCTGATTCGCGGCGCTCAACGAAGCGGTAATAATCGCGAAGTCGCCTTTGCCGCCCAAAATTCTGGCGGCTTCATCGGTGAGCGTGTAACCAATACCCTGTGGCGTGGCCTGATTGATGAGGAAGTCGCGGGCGTCTTTCTCAGCGTCGGCGTCCCAGGTAATCACCTTGATTCCCTTCTCTCGCGCTTTCCGCAGGACCGTCGAGATGCCGGCCTTGTTTTCGACGCTCACGGCGATGGCATCAACACCTCGCGTAATCCAGGCTTCGACAACCTCATTTTGTTTCGCTGGGTCCAGGTCGGTCGGTCCGTCCCACAGCAACTCGACGCCCAGTTCCCTGGCCGCTTCATCGGCGCCCTGTTTGCAACTGATGAAGTAAGGATCACCTTTAGCCTTCGGCATCATTGCAATCACTGCCTTGCGACTATTAGCCGGGGAGGTTGAGCCATTTGTGGTACCGCTCGACGACATCTGGCCTTGACGAACTGACCGGATGAGCATCCAGTTAGTGCCCGCGACAATCAATGCCGCAGCCAAAATGACTCCACTTAAAACCGCGACCTGGGAATTTCTCACTTCGCTCTCCTCCTCTAAAATCGTCTGGGCGACTGCCTGCGCCCGGGCGCGCTTCGAAAGTCGATCCAGCAAAATCGTGCTTACTAACAGCACGCCCATGAGAATGCCGGCCAGCTCAGATGGCTGAGCGCTCAGCCGCAGGCCGTTCTGCAGGATCACAATGGCAAAAAGCCCAAGCACAGTTCCTAACACCGTACCGCGCCCGCCGAAGATTGAGGCGCCGCCCAGCACCACCGCGGTGATCGCCATCAGTTCATAACCAGTACCCGCGTCAGACTTCGCCTGGCCCAGGTGGGCCACATAAATAATCGCCGCGAGACTCGCCGCAACTCCCGAGACAATGTAGATAACGCTGAGCCGGCGCCCGACGTTGATGCCGGCATAACGCGCTCCATCAGGCGAATAGCCGATCGCGTAAATTGTGCGACCGTAGCTGGTACGATGGAGCCACCAGGCGCAGGCGGCGATCGCAGCGACCAGAACAAAAAGCTGCGTCGGAACTACCCCAAACACATATCCCTGTCCCAAGAACAAGAAACTCGGAGCAAAGCCGGAATAGTTTTCAATCCCGCGAGTAAGACCTTCGGCAACGCCGCGAAAGAGCGAGAAGGTACCGAGCGTGACAATCAGCGGCGGAAATCCGAGGCGGGTAATCATTAAGGCGTTGAGACTGCCACCCAAAGCGCCGACGATCAGTGCAATAGCAGCGGCCAGCGCTATCGGTAAATGCGCGTCACGCCATAAGCCACCCATCACGACCGCTGCCAGACCCATCATCGAACCGACTGACAAATCAATTCCGCCAGTGATGATGACCGGCGTGAGCACGAGCGCCAGTAGTCCTATCTCCACGCTTAAGCGCGTAACCTCAAAAGCATTGGAAGTCGAAAGAAAATTATTTCCGGTCAGGCTGAAAATGACGCACTCGGCCAACACCACGAGAGCCAGCGCCCACTCGTTGTTTGGAAACAAACGTTCGCGCCAGTGTGCTTCGGTCTTAAGCATTGGAGCGGATTGGATTGATGCGGCCATGATGCTCCAGGCGTCCCAACGCAACATCGGAAACCAAAGCAACGAGAATGATTGCGCCCTGAATAGCCTTCTCCCAGAATGGATTGATGCCCAAAAAAGTCAACGCCGTTCCGATTGTGCCAAGCAACGCCACTCCGATGAGCGTGCCAAATAGGTGTCCGCGGCCACCGCTGATAGCCGTTCCCCCGACTACCACCGCGGCGATCGCCTTTAACTCAAGTCCGACTCCGGAGTTACTCGGCACCACTGAAAACCGAACTGCATTTAGCAGCGCGGCCAACCCCACCAAGGCTCCCATGATTACGAACACGACGCAGACGACTCGTTTCGGTTCGATACCCGCCAGCCGGGCCGCTTCAGAGTCTGAGCCGACCGCGTAAATCGCTCGGCCGCCCGCAAGGTTGTGTAGGATCCAGCTAAAGCAGACGAGTAAGGCCAGGGCGATACCAACGATCAGCCACTGCCCCCACTCTTGTCCGAGCCCAAACCATTGAAAGTTTGCGGGCAGATCCTGGATCCACGCACCGGCGGTGACCCAGCGTAAGGCGTCGCGCCAGGCGACGAGCATCGCTAACGTGACGATGATGGAAGGGAGCCGTAGCCAGCCGATCAGGACACCATTTAACATCCCCATCGCCGCGCCAATCGCTATCACGCACAACAGGACTAAGGGAATCGGGATGCCGCTTTTGGCCAGGACGCCTGCCGCGACGCTACACACCGCAAACTGCGAGCCCACCGAGATGTCGATCTCGCCAACCAGGATCACCATCGTCATGCCAATTGCGACGATCAGCGTCGGGGCGTTATTCAAAGCGAGGTCGCGCAAATTTGCGCCATTGAAAAACGACGGAGCTACGACACCAACTACGATGAGCAGCACAACGTAAGCAGCCAGTGCAGAGAGTTCGCGTTTGTAACGACCGAGTTTCATCGTTTATCGGCAATCATGCGTTTAATCAATGATTCGTTTAGAGGTGGGCACCGCCCACCGCTGCGACCTGGATAACACCATTCAACCTGATAATCACTCGTTCAGTAGTGGGGGGTTGGACTCTTTCATTCAACGGCGCACCGGTGGG
>JANNJZ010000099.1:0-8013 GCA_031396065.1 Pyrinomonadaceae bacterium
CACCGGCAACACCAAGTTCGACATCCGCATCCCGGCGATCCAGATCGGCAATTTCGGCCCGCTGCATGGCCAGTGGTATCGCAGCGGCGGCAAGGACGGCGTCGAGCCGACGCCCGAGATCAAGAAGATCGTCGAGCTGATCGACACCGCGAAGACGGTCGGGTCCGACGGCCAGATCAAGGCGGCCCAGGAGATCTTCAAGATCTGGGCCGAGCAGCTCTACGAAGTCGGTGTCATCGGCCTGACGCCGATGATCCAGGGCGTGGTGGTGGTGAACAGCCGGATGCGCTCTGCCTTACCGGTGGCTTTCAATCTGCTTTGAGGCTACGCCTCAGGAGGAGGCGTAGCCTCTGAAAGCCATGTTAGCCGAGCGGTAAGGCCCAGCCTTACCGCACGGAGGGCGGCAAGCCGCAAGAGTGGAGACTCAAGTCTCAGCTTCTACGGAGCGGCGGAAGCGTCCGCCATTCCTGACGTCGGATCTCTTATGGTAGAGGGGAGAACACGAAATGTTTTGCAAGATCTCTATGATGATCTCGGCGGTGCTGTTCATCGCGTATTTAGGCCTGGCTTCGAATCGCGGGGTGGCGTCGAATGGACACGAAGAACTGTTGACAAAGCGGAGTCAAGGCGAGGAGCGCTCGTGGGTAGAGGATGACGATCAACTGGATACGGTAAAGGTGGTCGACAAAGCCACGAAGCGACCGCTCGCCAAAACCGCCGTCAGAATTTTCCGAGCCAACTCTATTAGGTGCATCACGACGCCCTGCCCGCAGAATGACATAGAGTGGAGCGGCGTAACAGACGCGAAGGGCATAGTCCGCGTTCCCAGTGACCTCATGATTCGTTCGAGACCTCCCGGCCCCGCGGCGACCTTCACCGCCGCAGGTCACGTTGGCTTGATGGATTTGACTAAGGATTTGAGGAGAGTCGGCAAAGCGAATTGGATCATCGCCCTGACTGCTAATGAAAACGGACAGCATACGAACCACCAGAACGAAACAATTCCGGAGTGGCTTTCGCAGTTCATCGAAAAAGAGAAAGCGGGCCCGCCGGCTAATCCACCCGCGAAAGTTTTTAGTTACACCTTTCGGTCAGAGACGGTTTACTACATCCCGCCACGTTGTTGCGATATTCCGGGTCGACTTTATGACCGAGCAGGGAAACAGCTGTGTCTTCCGGATGGCGGTATGTCGGGAGCTGGCGATCGAAAGTGTCCGGACTTCTTCAATGAGCGAAAAGCCGAGAAGCTGATCTGGAAGGACACACGAACGCAGAGGTGATTCGCTCAATTCGCCCAGTGCGCGCCCTAAACAATCCTACGTACGTTTCGAGGTGGGCATCGCCCACCGTGACGACGCTGATGAAACGAACGGGGTAAATAACAAATCATGATTGCTGGCGTGAATGGTTTTGTCCACGCCGCACCGGTGGGCGGTGCCCACCTCTAAACGGACGTTGATTTTCTATGTCGCTGCAAAGCCTCTCGCCCATTTTGAACTAATTGGGCCAGAGACTAAGTGCAAGTCCCTTAACCTCGCCAATTCCTTGCCAAAAGAATCATTCTTTGCTGTGCCGGATCTGGGCCACAAGTCTCGCGTTAACCGATAGAGAAGAAATCGCAGGTTGCAATCGATGACGAACGTCGCGATCCGACTTCTCGCGGAAAAGGACCAAGTATCCCAGTGCCAGCGTCCGAAGACTATTCAAAAATCAGGAGGCAGAAAATGCTTAAGAGTTACACACCTAAATCAGGCAGCCGATTCGCCTTTACGCTAATGACGGCAATTTTTCTCAGCGGGGCGGTCGCGTGGCTCAACACCGACGTCGGCGCACGTGTCAAAGGCCCGGGCGACGATTGTGATCAGCAGTGCCAAAAGGACCTGAGCGTGGCTCGCGCGGCCACGGCTCGTTATCACCAGGAGAGTCGGGCGCTGGCGGACGGGTTTTTCCCAGATCCGATCTGCGTGGAAGCTCCGGACGTTGGTGGTATGGGAGTGCACTACGCGAATCCATCGCGCACCAATGACCTATTCGTTGATCCTGCCACGCCTGAGTTGCTTCTTTATGAGCCGCAGCCCAACGGTACTCGCCGCCTTATCGCCGTCGAGTACTTGGCACCCGTGATCGTCAACGGCGCTCCCTGGTTCGGTCCGGGCCCTCCGCCAAACGGCCAGTACAACGCGGCGCCCGTGCTGTTCGGGCGGGCTTTCAATGGGCCGATGCCGGGTCACAACCCGGGCATGCCGTGGCACTACGACCTGCACGTCTGGCTGTGGCGGAACAACCCCGCGGGAATGTTCACGCCGTTCAATCCGAAGGTAAGTTGCTCGTAAGCGGGCGTACTCGCCTGAGCTCCTGCCGCGACCCGAGCAGCAAGGGCTCAGGCGAAACTCGTTGAGGTTTCCGAAATGCCAGATTCAAAGGGTTGCTCGTTAACGGGTTGGGCGGTAGCACCGAGACGCACGCCGGTGTGCTGCAGAAGAATGGCGACGGCATCAACGTGATTGCCGAAGGGAATCAGCAGTTCACCACCACGTATGGGCAGGCGTTCTATAACAACGAATTCAACCGGGCGTTTGTGCAGTTGGAATACTTCGGCTACATGAAGCGCGATCCGGACGATGGTGGATATGCGTTCTGGTTAACCAAGCTGAATCTGTTTGGCGGCAACTTCGTCAACGCGGAGAGGTATTGGCGTTTATCTCCTCACCCGAATACCGCGCTAGATTCGGCCAGCCGTAACGCTGAGAGCGCCGTAACGCTGGGAGCGCAGGCATCCTGCCTGCAACAAGCGGCGACAGCCGCGCAGATTTCAGCGTGGCTTGCCTGAAGCTAACCAGCAGGCAAGATGCCTGCGCTTCCAGCCGCCTGCGGTCCCAGGATGCAGCGGTTATCATTAATCTCTGCAATCACGGTAAACTCTGTCGCCGCTATCGCGGGCTGAACTCGGCGGCGGACAATCAATGGAACAACATCGCCTGACCAGGAGCGCGTTCAAGCTACTCAGATTAGTCGCGATAAACCTCGTACTGCTCTTCGCGCTGCTCGAACTCGCCTCTCTGGGCTTCTTTTTCTTTCAGACCAGAAGTTTCTTTTACCCGGTAAACAAAGATCGAATCCAAGCGAACGCGACTCTGTTCCAGGTCTCAGGGCCGGACCGCGAAGGGTGGACATTTGACTACCAGATCCACCCTTATTTCGGTTTCGTCACTCAGCCAAGTTATGCCGAGTTTCCCCTTAAAAAAACCAGCCAGGATCAGTTCATCATCGGCATCTTTGGCGGCTCGGTAGCGCAGGAGTTTTGCGACTACGAGTTTCAGCACCAGGTTCTGGCTAAAATGCTTCAAGCCTTGCCGGAATTTCAAGATAAGAAGATAGTCCTGCTGAAGTTTGCCAACCAGGCCCATAAACAGCCCCAACAACTTTTGACGCTTAACTATTTCCTGTCGGTGGGCCAGGAATTGGACATGGTGATAAACATCGATGGCTTTAATGAAGTAGCTCTCTCCTACTTAAACAATGAGGCCGGCACTGACGTTTCGATGCCCAACGATTATATCTATTCACCGCTCATTGCCCTGGCCAACAAGGACCTTTCCGGAGGACATCTCGAACTCGCGCTGGAAGTTCTGCAGCTCAAGAATAGAGTGCAATATACGCACGACCGCCTCAGCGAATGCCGAGTAGCCACCTGTTATATGTTGAGGTGGGCACAAGCAACATATCTCTTGAATCAGTATCGTGGAAAACTGCAAACATTCAGTCAGCTGAAGCCAGAGACTGGAAAGGGTGCTTTGGTCTACCTGAAAAGAAATGAAAAGCCGCTCGACGATCCGGAAGCACTCGAGAGCATCGTGGACCTATGGTTCAATTCATCGCTGGGAATGAATGACCTGCTGACGGCCAGGAAGATTCCATATTTCGAGTTCATCCAGCCGAATCAATATTATTCAACCAATCGACAGTTTAGCGCCGACGAGAAGAAGATCGCGTTTGACGAAAAGAGTCAATACAAAAAAGGGACGCTCAAGGGCTACCCGAAGCTGTTGGCCAGGGTGAGTAGTCTACAGTCCGCCGGAGTCAAAGTTTTCAATGCCGCAAATGTTTTCGACGAGACCCGGGATGTTGTTTATCGTGATGCTTGCTGCCACTACAACGATGCCGGAAATGAGATCCTGGCGCGCTACATTGGTCGAAGCATCGTGACAGTTCTCAACACCCGCGCAGGGCAGAAGTAACCAGGGCCTTCAAGTCCTTCAATGTCCTACCTCGGCTGAAATCTTTTCTTCGATCAGCCCCGATTTGTTTAGAGGTGGGCACCGCCCACCGGTGCGACGTTGATTAAAACTATTCACGCTCGTATCACCTGCTCCTTAAACAATCGCACCTCAGATATCGAATGGGTCGATTTGCGTTGAGATGGTCGGCGGTGCCCACCTCTGAACGAGCGGGATTGGAAGTCGTGCGAAAGCCGTCCGCCCTTTTTGTCTGCCCTCCTCCTCGGTGGCGTATTCCCCAAGTGAGGTCTAGACTTCAGCTTACCCTGATTCTGACTTTGGGTTCTTTCAGGTTGATTACGTCTGACTGACTCGAAGAGCAGAAGTTTGCTTGAAACGGACTGCCGATGGCGGATGAGACCCAGAACATAAGCAGACACGATGAAGCACCGGGATCCTTGCCGGCCTCTGAAACCCGCTACCGGCGGCTCTTCGAATCCGCTCGCGATGGCATCCTAATTCTTGATGTCGTTAATCAGAAAATTATCGACCTGAACGAATCTGTGATTCAGTTGTTAGGCTACTCTCGCGAAGAAATCCTGGGAAGGGAACTCTGGGAGATTGGTCTCTTCGCGGATCAGGAGGAAGGCCAGGCTGCGTTTCTCGAGTTACAGGCAACTGGGCATCTTCGTTATCACAGCTTGCCGCTTGAAACTGATTCGGGTGAGCCTCATTACGCGGAGCTAATCTGCAGCGTTTATGAGGAAGACATGCGGCAGTTGGTCCAATGTAACATCCGGGAGATCACTGAACGCCAGCGCGCCGAGTTCGTGCTGCGGGAACAAGCTTCGTTACTTGGCGACGCGCAACACATCGGACGCATGGGGAATTGGAGTTTAGACCTGCACACTGGCCGGCTTGTTTGGTCCGCGGCGACCTGCGAGTTGTTTGGGATTACACCCGCTGAATTCTCCGAGACCGTCGAACACTTCTACAGTTTCATCCTGCCTGAAGATTTGCCCGTCTACGAAGCGGTGTTGGCACTCGTCTCGCCGGCCCACTCTTTATTTGAGGCGGAGTATCGCATCCGCCGACCTGATGATGCGGTGCGTTGGCTAATTGAGCGCGGCAAGGTGGAGTTTGACGCTGCGGGCGTTCCCATTGGCCGAGTGGGAATTATGATGGACATAACCGAGCGGCATGCGGTGAGGGAGCAGTTGGCGGAGAGCGCGGCGCTGCTGGCGCAGATTGCCGGCAAGGCGGCCCGGCTGGGCGGGTGGACGATTCAATTGCCCGAACGCACGCTCACCTGGTCAGACGAAAACTGTGTCATTCATGACCTGCCCCCGGGCTACACGCCGACTATCGAAGAGGGTATAGGCTACTTTCCACCAGAACATCGGGCACAAGTGATGCAGTACGTGGACGCTTGTGCCCGGGATGGGACACCTTACGACTTTGAGCTGCCAAAAGTCACAGCTAAGGGCCGCCAGATCTGGGTGCGCTCTATCGGCGAGGCGGTGCGCGATGCCGAGGGCAAGATCATCCGCATTCAAGGTGCCTTTCAGGACATCACCGTTCGTAAGCAAATAGAGGCCGAGAGGGAAAAGCTGATTGATGATCTGCAACGTGCATTTGCCGAGGTCAACACGCTCCGGGAGTTTCTGCCCATCTGCTCTTATTGCAGGAAGGTGCGTGATGATCAGAACTACTGGTCCCAGATCGAGAATTATCTCTCTGATCACACGAACACCAAGTTCAGCCACGGCATTTGCCCGGAATGTTACCAGAAAGAGATAGAGCCGGAACTGGAAGAGATGAGGCGACGGAGCGCCGAAGGTCGAGAACGCGACGCGTTGTCCGGTCGGTTAAGGAAACTTTGAAATAGAACTTTGCACGCCGTAGGAATAGTAGGGGCGACACTCCGTGGCCCCTTCTTTGTATTTGCGCAATTTTAAGGCGGGTGAAACCGTGAACAAGGGGCGGCCACGGTGTGCCCCCCTTCGAAATTAATAAGCCGAGAGTGGTTGCATTCGTTGCCCAAACACCTGCGGGTTTTCGCCGATGATGGCGGCGGCGAAGAAGCGTGGGACGTAGAAGACACTTTCGTTTCCAAACGTCTCGTCGAGTTTGCTGCGGTCGGCGGTGAGCGCGCAGATGCTGCACTGTTTGTTCTGATCGTTGACCAGGACTTTCAGGTCACGGGTCAGCCTTTGTCCGCCTCGATTATAAGCCAGCAGCGCCAGCGCCTCTTTCATTGGATCGTCCTTGAACAAGTCCATACTCTGCGCGATGTAGCGGGCCGCAGCGTCAGCGGATTTATCGATGTCCAACAAGTCCTGGGCTGAAAGGCCGAAGTGCTCGCCAGTCGTGGGAATAAACTGGAACATCCCTATCGCTCCCATCGAATTTGGCGATTGAATGTTCACGTATTCAGATTCAATCCAGGGAAGGTAAAGGCCGATCAGTGGCGAAACATTACGCGCCCGGAAGGCTGCGATCAGCTTGGGCGCCTGAGCCTGTCCTCGCTCGAATACCACACGCAAATCACGGTCGTTGGACTTGCCGATGCGCTGAGCGTATTGCGTCACGGCCTTCTGAATGTCCACTTCGAAGTCCGGCGTAAACTGATATTCGTTTCCGGAAATTTCGCGCGCGATCCGCCGCGCTTGTTCGCCAACAAAGGCTAGCCGCTCGGGACGAGACATGTCCTCATAAGGCTTGGTTGATGTTTGCGCGCGCGCTTCGAACGCGTTAGCGGTTAAGAAAAATATGACGGCCAGCAACATTAATGTTTTTGGGAATTTCATTTGTGTTTCCTCGCGGTTGTTTAGTTTGAAGAATTACTTGCGAAGGTTTACCCGGCGGCCTAAGTAAAGTCGCCCCCAACTTCATAAGCGAGAAGCGCAACCCAAACTGTTCATCAGCCAAAACGGTAAGCGAGAAAATCGATTGAAAGTGTTCACCTAAAGTCAAAAATATTCTTCAGTGCTTCGCCGACTTCGGCCAATGCGAATGGTGCTAGAATCTGTCCAGGATGACGACGTTGACGAGCTCTACCGGGTTGACCGCCGATAACCTGACTGGATTGCTCCATGATTGGCGCGAGGGTGACAAGGCTGCCCTGGATCGATTGACACCGCTGGTCTACGACGAACTGCGGCGCATTGCGCATCGCTACGTCCAGCGCGAGCGCGATGGCCACACGTTGCAAACCACCGCGCTGGTGAATGAAGCGTACCTTCGTTTAGCTGGCCAGCAGAAAGTCGATTGGCAGAATCGTGCGCACTTCTTTGCGGTGACTGCGCAAGTGATGCGGCACATTTTGATTGACCACGCGCGGCGGCGCAGGTTCGCTAAGCACGGAGGCGACGTTCAACAAGTTCCCATTGAAGACGCTTCGGTCATGACCGCACAACGCGCGGACGAGTTAATTGCGTTGGACGAAGCGCACGACGAGTTGGCGAGACTCGATCCGCGCAAGAGCCGCGTCGTCGAGCTTCGTTACTTTGGAGGGTTGAGTCTGGAAGAAACGGCCGAGGTCCTCGAAGTCTCGCTGATGACCGTCCGGCGCGATTGGCGGGCGGCGAAGGCGTGGCTGTATAAGAAAGTGATGAGTGATGAGTGATGAGTAAGAAACGAGTGCTGAGTACTGAGTCCTGAGTAAAGGACGTCATACCCGATAACTCGCTTTTTACTCATCACTCATCACTCATTACTCATCACTCATTACTCATCACTCATCACTCATCACTCAGGACTCAGGACTCAGGACTCAGCACTAGTTTTTATGACT
>JANNJZ010000527.1:0-16706 GCA_031396065.1 Pyrinomonadaceae bacterium
TGCGGAGAAAGATTACGCATCAAGCTGTATTCGTCGAAGGGGCGCACAAGTGCGCTCTCTAAACGTTGAGTTAAGGTCTAACGGAGCTTTCTTCTGTCTTCGGAGGATTGTCATTCGAGATCGGAGTGGAAGCGAGCTTTGGTTCACTCGATGGCTCTGACTCATGCAGCTTTCCGTGAAGGCCGACCCGTCACGCCCAAGCGCTTCTTGTACGGTTGTAAACCAACCCGCTGCATCGCTCGCGGTATCTCGGGGTTGCGCATGAACCAGCGCCACACATTTTCCGTCCGTAGGTTTTCCGCGCTCAACAGGATGATGCCGACGTTGATCCCAATCGCATCAGTATCGACCCAGCCGGTGTTCGGGTTGAACGCGTCGACGAAGCCGTACTTACCATAGATCCGATCACCAAACTTTTCGTGCATCGCGCGCAGAGCTGCAACCGTAACGTCCGGAGTAAACATCAGTGAGCCGCCGGCTGCCGAAGGCACGACCGTCCCGTCGATTGCCGGATCGCGAGGAGGCCCGCCCCAGGCCAGATAACCTTTGGCACTGTCAGAAGCAGTGATGCCCCAGATGTTCGGCCCGAAACCTGGAAAGTCATGTGACAAGTGCATGCAAAACTTTCGATGGGCCAGGGTGGCGTTAACCGAGTTTTCAAAATAGTCGATGCGATCACCCCTGGTTTCGCGGCGGTTGCGGTAATCAACCCACGCGTGAGAGTACTGATGCATGAACAATGGCACGCCGATCGTGGTGAAGTAAGCGAAGCCATCGTATCGATAGCGGTCCCGCCACAATGCGTACCATGAGGCCGGCGGAATCGGATGGGTCGGTGAGCCGATGGCCAGCAGCAGCAGAATTGTTTCTTCGCTGTACGTGTCCCAGCGAGGTTTTAAGAAACCCGTCTCCGGTTTCCAGCCGTGTGACAACAGCAACGGGTGGCCGTTTAGCATCCAGCGAAAATCCACCCGCTCGTAGATTTGGGTAGCCAGCCGGACGATTTCCGGGTCGTTCCGGTAGTACTGTCGCGCGGTTAAGATTCCAGCGAGCAGGAGGGCGGTATCGATGGATGACACTTCGCTCTTCCAGCGACGTTCCCCCGTTTTCGCATCCATCCAATGATAGAACCACCCGCGTTCGTGGATAGCGCGCGTCGCTAGGAAACGCAGCGTGTTGCGAGTGCGTTCGCGTGCCTGAGCCGGGGCAACCCACCTTCTTTCAGCGGCAATACAAATGGCGGTCAAACCGAAGCCGGTGGCCGCGATACTGGCAACGTTGCGATGACTCTCGTCGAGAGCCGACCCATCCATACGAGCGCGATCCGGAACGAGTCCGGTTTGCGGATCAGCTTCGCTCCAGAAATATTGAAAGGAGCGGCGCTCGAGGTCCTCGAGAAACTGTTCGTCTTCGCTGGAGAGTTTATGAACTGGTGAGGAGGTCTGAGACGCAGAGGAAGCGACGATTGACAGTGGCCGGGCAACAAATGACGAGTAAACGAGTAACAGGAATAAAACTGACAGGAAGATCGTGGCTGAACCGAAGATAGGAATCCGTTTGACTGAGTTCATTTGCGTTACGCGGAGCGGTCTCATTAACACCGCGGCCTTAGAGACTGTGTGGAGACTCCTGGTTCTCAGCGTCAAAGGCGCAAAATGTGATAGCCCAGGGCAACGCCCTGGGTAGGGTCATAACAATCCCTAAGCGCTGAAGGCGCGAAATAACAAGTCTCGACTGAAAATCCTCGGGATTCCGCTAAGTCCACCCTCATTTCGCGCCTTCAGCGCTGGGAATCTTTAGGCGAGTCTACCAGGGCCGATGGCCCTGGCTGTCACATTTCACGCCTTTGGCGCTAAGAACCCACAGTTTTCACACAGTCTCTCAAGCCGCGAACTCGTCAGCACCCGGCAGCTTGAGAGAGATCAGATCCCCTTACTCGACTACAAACTTTGCCTCGATAAGATCCTCTGAGCTTGATCCAACCATAACCTTAAACTCGCCGGGCTCCACCACGAAACTCATAGAGCGATTGTAGAAACCCAACTCCTTCGGCCCGAGCGTAAACTCCACTCGTTTCTTTTCACCTGGCTGAAGCGTTATTCGTTGAAAACCTTTCAGCTCCTTAACCGGTCGAGTTACGCTTGCCGCCAGATCACGGATGTAGAGTTGGACCACTTCGTCACCGGCACGGCGACCCACGTTCTCAACATCAACGCTGACGGTCACTTTACCTGCCGGCCGGATGCGCCTATTACTTAACGCCAGGTTTGTAATCTTAAACTGCGTGTAACTAAGGCCGAAACCAAAAGGGAAGAGTGGCGTCCCCGCCACATCCAGATACTTGGACGTGTATTTGTTCTTTTCATCCGGTGGCCGCCCGGTGTTCATGTGATTGTAGTAAAGCGGAATCTGTCCCACGGCCCTCGGGAATGTGACAGGTAACTTTCCGCCTGGGTTCACATCGCCAAAGATGACGTCGGCAATCGCATTGCCCGCCTGCGTCCCGGCGAACCACGTTTCCAGAATTGCAGCTGAGTGCTCCGCCATCCAGTTGATTGTTAACGGACGGCCATTCATAAGCACAATTACGACTGGCTTGCCAGTGGCTTGCACGGCCTTCACCAGATCCAACTGGCGTCCAGGTAAATCAAGTGAGCTGCGCGATGCCGCTTCGCCGCTCATCTCGGCCGATTCACCCACCGCCAGAATGACCACATCTGAACTGCGGGCGGCTTTGACGGCGTCATCAAAGCCGTCGGTCTTTTCACACGGGACATCGCAGCCCGTCACATGATTGATCTTCGCTTGTGGGACTTTCGATCGAATACCCTGAATTAGTGTGACCGCATCTTCGGGGTTGCCGTCGCCAGTCCATGAACCGAGCATGTCTTTCTTGCTATCCGCGAGTGGTCCGATCAGGGCTATTGAGCGAACAGCTTTGTTTAGCGGCAAGGTGTTGTTTTCATTTTTCAACAGAACCATAGAACGAGCCGCCAGCTCCCGGGCGGCCGCGACGTTTCCGCTGTTGAAAATGGTCGCGCCTTCGCGCGCTTCATCCACGTAAGGCTTGTCAAACAGTCCGAGCCGAAACTTGATCCGCAGGATCCGCCGCACCGCTTCATCAATCGTGCGCAGGGAAACCTGGCGTTCTTTGAGGAGTTCGCCTCCATGCTTGTTATAAAGCCGGCTAACCATTTCCATGTCTACGCCGGCATTGATTGCTTCGCGGGCTGCTTCCTTACCGTTTGCCGCCACCCCGTGGTTTATGAGTTCTTCGACCGACGTGTAGTCACTAACAACGAAGCCATCAAATTTCCATTCGCCCCGCAAGACTTTCGTCAGGGTGTAGGGGTTGGCTGAAGTGGGGACGCCATTGAGATCATTGAAGGCGCTCATGAAAGTGCCGACGCCTGCATCCACCGCCGCCTTGAAGGGAGGGAAGTAGATCTCGCGTAAGTTTCTCTCTGAAACGTCAGTGGTGTTGTAGTCACGGCCCGCCTCAGCGGCCCCGTAAGCTACCCAATGCTTCGCGGTCGCCACCACCTTATTACTTGCACTGTAGTCACGGCCTTGAAATCCAAGTACGCGAGCGCGGGCCATCGCAGCGCCGAGATATGGATCCTCGCCGGATCCTTCCGCGATCCGGCCCCAACGTGGGTCGCGCGCTATGTCGACCATGGGCGCAAAGGTCCAGTGAACACCCGCAGCCCTGGACTCGGCCGCGGCTATCGCGGCGGCGCGTTCTGCTGCACCCGGGTCCCAGCTGGCGGCTTCGCCAAGCGGAATCGGAAAAACTGTCCGATAGCCGTGGATCACATCGAAGCCAAATATCATGGGAATCTTCAGACGCGATTCATTAACGGCGATTCGCTGGAGTTGATTGGTTCGGGCAGCACCGCGTACGTTCAGAGTGGAGCCAAGGAGGCCTTGGCGGACGAGTTCCAGGTGTTCCGGTCTGGCATTACCATTCGCTTCGCCGTCGAGTTGCTGGAGCTGGCCGAGCTTCTCCGCCAGAGTCATCCTCGCGAGCAGGAGATTAATTCGCTGTTCGACGTTAATGGGGCGCGGCGATTGAGAATGAGATACGGGCGCGGTTAAGGAAACAAAAACAACCAGCGTGATGATGATGCAACGGATTAGTTTAGTTGGGTTCATGTCAGGGTTCTCAAAAAAGACAAGTTTCTTGACTGACCGCGAGGGAAGGATCAGCGAATTCTACACTTCCACGGTTTGCTTACCTCGATCAAATGATCATACTCTCGTTTATGATCACGTTCGTTTCAAAATAATCATACGCTCGTTTATAATCACGTTCGTTTGAAATAATCATACGTTCGTTTAGAGGTGGGCCCCGCCCACCGGTACGACGTGGATAAGCCCCTTCTACTAGATAACTATGCGTTTAGTGGGCCCACCTCTAAACGAACGTAGTCATCTCCCTCAACTATAACCTTGAACGTTTCTAAGAGAGCATCAATCATCCATGGTCCGTGGCGCGCGTTTACAATCACGGCCCTCATTATCTTGGCAGCTTCTGGCGTTTTCAACCAAAGACTAACCGAGCGGACAAATCAGCAAACAAAAGCAGGTGGGCCAACTGCCGCGGACGCCGTGCTATCACAACTTCGCGAAGCTGCGCGACTGCTCCAGCTCGGCAAACCCGACGAAGCAGAACCAATTCTTCGACAGGTGCTCTCGGCGACACCGCGCAATCCTGACGCGCATAACCTGCTCGGAACAATTCTAGACCAACGGGGAAAGTTCAAAGATGCCGAGCGAGAATACCGAGAAGCCCTGCGGCTCAATCCCAATATGGTCTCGCCGCTCGCGAACCTGGGAGTGTTATTGGCCCGCACCGGGCGATCCGACCAGGCGGTGACTGCTTTTGAAACCGTTCTTAGAAAAGTACCCAGTCATCCCCAGGCAACGCTCAATCTTGGCCTGCAATTTGTCGCGCGTGGCGCCTATGCAAAGGGAGTTTCCCTCCTGAAGCTTGCGCGCGAGCTGGGCCTGGATAGCTACCAGCTTGAATACAATCTCGGCGTTGCGACCTACAATCTGAATCAATACGACGAGGCAAAAGCTGCGCTCGAGTCGGCAGCGTCATTTTCACCAGGTTCCGCGGAACCTCTTTACTACCTTGGTCTGGTGGCGTGGGCCCGCGGTCATGACGAGACAGCCGGGGATTTCTGGGACCGCGCTATCCAGTTGCGGCCCATCTTTCCTGAAGTCAACTTCATGCTTGGCGAAGCCCTCAGGAAGAACAACCGAGCCGAAGCCTCAATCGCGTTCTACCAGCGGGCATTGGACCAGGATCCGAGTAAGTTTAATTATTACGCCAGGCTCGGGGCCGCCTACATTACTCTCGGCCAATTGGATAAGGCGCTGGAGGTTTACCGCCGCGGTCTGCAACGCTTTCCAAAGTTGCCAGAGGCCCACTACTTTGTCGGCATCGCAGCTCGATCCATGGCCGATTACGATCTAGCCGAGACTGAGCTGCGTAAGTCGCTGGCCTTAGGGAAGGAGAACGTGGACACCCTGGCCCAACTCGGCTTCATCGTCGGTGAACGCGATCGGCCACTCGAGGCTGAAAAGCTGCTGCGCCGAGCGATATCAATTAACGATAAGCACTTTTACGCGAACTACGATCTGGGACGGATTCTGGTGAAACTAAAACGCTACGAAGAAGCGTTGCCGGTCCTTGCTCACGCCGCGACCCTCAAAACCCGAAACCCCGGCGTCCATTATCAGATGTTCCTTGCACTCTCACGGCTGAAGCGGAAGGACGACGCGGAACGGGAGCTCGTCATTTTTAAGCAGTTGGAAGCCGAGCGCAAAGCGCATCCTGGGACCGAGGATGCCGACGTTGAAAACCCTGATCACACCCCCGCTGAATTGGACCAACCGAAAGTTCCGAGTGGTGCAGGTGTTTAGAGTCCGGGGCTCCCGCACCGTCGGCACAAGTGGGGTAGTAGCTTTTCCCGCCTCGGTCTCCGAGTCTCTCTGCAAGTCTGTTTCGTTCTGGAGTCTCCCCGGTCCTCCAAGTCTCGCTCGCTCTTGCACTCTGAGCTTGTCTCTAAACTTGGTTCTGCGGCTGGGCCGCCTTCCGTGCGGTGAGGCTCCGCCTCACCGGCACCTCTATTTATTTTGAGGCTATGCCTCCGGGCGACATCAGAGGCACAGCCTCGAAGAATGAAACCGCTATCGGAAAGGCCGAGCCTTTCCGCACCGAAGGCGGCAGAGCCGCAAAGGCTATCACCGCACCGCACCTCGGCTAACTCTCTGTTTTACTGCCGACCCAAAAACTTGACTCATTCACATCAAGTTTTACGCGACAAGTAATCTAAACGCCTGATATTCGGAACGACTTTAGAAGCGGAAGCGCGCCTGTAGTTCAATTACCCGACCGGACAGACCCTTCTCGGCTCGCCCGAAGTTAGGATTGGTGGTTAACACTCCGCCATTTGGCGTTTGAGCCGTAGGTGCTCCCGCGCAACCGGCACAGTAGTCCCCAATCTTCGTCGGGTTGCTGCCAAAGGAAAACGGCTGCAAGTTGAGTTTGTTGAAGATATTGAAAAAGTTTGCCCGCAACTCAAGATCTGCTAACTCTCCGAGAAATCCGGGCAGGCCGGTATGCTTCACCAAACTCATATCGACGTTGAAATAGCTTGGACCTCTAAACGTATTGCGACCGATTCCGGGAGGCGCCACCGTATTGTCCGCCAGCTTACGGACGACGAAGAAAGGTCGACCACCGCCGGGGAAGTTACTTCCACTGATGAACGCATCGTTTGAAGTATCTAAGTCGGTCGGACCGATATAACCCTGTGGACGGAATGGAGAGAGTGTTGGACCGCCGGGCGTCCTGGTGCCGTCGCCAAAAACAACTGGCGTCCAGGGGAAGCCGGTGCGACTGGTGACAATGCCGGTGATTTCAAAGCCTCCGAGCAGTTTACCAACTACATCCCTCCGCCCACGGAAGAACGGCAACTCGTAGAGACTCGACATATTGAAGTAATGCTTAACGTCGAAATCCGACGGGCCGCGTTCGGTGCGGTTGTCCTGCGGATATGTTTGATTGGTGACAAAGCCTGGACCTTCGTACGAGAGTTGGTCAATGCTTTTGCTGAAGCGGTAGTTTGCCTGCACCTGCACGCCGCCCGAGAAGCGTCTGACCAGGTTCGCGTTAAGCGAGTGGAAGTTGGAGTTTACATCGGGTGTAACGAAATAGACGGCGAAGAACGAAGGATTGGCCGGTTGCAGAAAGTTTTGATTTACCAGGCGAATCAATTTATGCCCGGCACTGCCTTGATAACCGACCGTGGCCGTCAGTTTCGCCGGTAATTCCTGTTGCACTTCCAGGGAGAAGGTGTAGACGTATGGGTTCGGTAAATCCTGTGGCGCCCCGTAGATTTCCACCGAACCACTGTTTGGCGCTCCGGTGATGGGATTGATTCCCTGACCGAGCGCGGGATTTCGTGGATAGCTGGTGACCGAGTTGCTCGAACCGAGGGCGTAGAGAATCTGACCGCCCGCGAATGGTGTGCTGAAATCCGATGCCGACGTGCCGCAGCAAATGCTGTAGCGCGCGAAGAAAGGTGGGTTACCGCGGGCGTTAGCCAACGGCGCGACCGGGATGCGGTTGTAGGCGATGCCGAAGCCGCCTCGGACTACAGTGCTGTCTCCCTCTGGACTGCCGATTCCCAAAACCCTAAATCTCGGGCTGTAGGCAAATCCGACCCGTGGCGCAAAGTTGTTTCGATCAGGTTTGTGCAGTTGCTCTACAACGCGTACCTGGGAATTCGTTAATCCATTAGAGCCGAAGAAGAGGTTGCTCAGTCGTCCCTGCTTTTCCGTGAGTGGGGCGTAGTATTCATAACGGAGCCCGAGGTTCAGGGTGAAATTGGGGCGCACCTTCCAGTCGTCCTGCACAAAACCCGCGAAGTAGTTGGTGCTGAAGTAGCGTTGCCCGTCGGCCGGCAGACCCGTTCGTGGGTCAGCGTTGACGCCCTCGAATATGGGTGTGTCGTTGGCCAGATTAAATATTCCAAAGAACGAGTAGACCGGACGCGAACCGCCAGATCCGTCGCTGTTGTCTTGCTCCTTTCGAACCACCGCGCCAAACTTCAAAGAGTGATTGCCAATGAGGGTGCTCAAGGTATCGCTCAACTCAAAGATGTTTTGGGCCAGTATTGCGGGCGTGTTTTCACTCTGCGGCGCGCCAAATCTGATCCGATCAAACGGCAATCCTTCGACCTCGATGCGCGGGATACCATAATTCGTGGTGCCGGCAGTCTTCGTCTCGTCCACAGCGAAGCGGGTGCCGTTCAAACGCACTTCGTTGAATGTCGTCGGCGAAAGGATGCGACGGTAAAGGATCGTGCCGGAGGTGTTCAGCGGCTGGGTAGGGATATCCGCAATGGGACGACCGGCGGCGGCGCCATCGCTGCCGACGTTATTCTGGCGCGTAATGAATGTGCTGACCGTGAATGCATCGTTTTGGGTGGGTGTGAAGTCGAGGCGCACGTTGTACTGATTGCCGCGACGTTGGTTGGGCAGGCCAAACTGTACCTCCTGGATATCCGGAATCCCGTCGAAGCCACCACCCTGTGCCTGGTTGTTGATACTGACGTATTGACCGGTAGCACCAGTTAGTGAACCGATGTCCAGTCCACCGCTAACCACGCGGCAGCGGTTCACATCGTTGCCGAACGCTCCGCAGTTTGGCGTTAGTATATTGACGATTCGCGGCGCGATACCCGCAGCCTGGAAAACTCTGGCGGTAACTCCGTTCGGACGAAGCTGTTGCACCAGTTGGCGGTATTGAGCGGTCTCGACGTAGGCCCGACCGATGCCATTCGAAGCGTTGCGCAATCCTTCGTATGAGAGGAAGAAGAACGATTTGTCTTTACCTCCCATAGTTGAGCGTCCGCCTTCGCCGAAGCGTGGCAGGTAGAGCGGTCCGCCCAGGCTGCCACCAAATTGACGGTTGTAGTCACGCACCCGCTCGGGTGGAGCACCGGGACCGCCGTACTTATTAAAAGCATTCAGTTTTGGCGAGTTGTACTTGATGAATCCCGAACCATGGAAAGTGTTGGTGCCGTCCTGGGAAACTACCTTGATCTGCGCGCCCGAATTGCGACCGTCTTCCGCCGAATAAGTGGATGACATCACGCGGACTTCTTTTACTGACTCCTGATTGGGAGTCACCAGTGCGGCGCCGCCCCAGTTGAAACTGTTGACGCTGACCCCGTCGATCTGAAAGTTGTTACTCGAAAGGCGTTGGCCGTTAGCGGTAATCTGGACCTGATTCTCTGTCTGAAAAATCGAATTGTTAGAACCACCCGGTCCGGTTGTGTTGGGGAGATTCACTGCGCCTCCGCCTCCGCCTCGCGCTCCGTCACCGAAAATACCGGGAGTCAAGCGCGCCAGTTCGTAAGGATCCCGACCAACCTGCGGCAACTGTCGAATTTCCAAAGTTGTGATTGCCCTGGACACGTTGCCGTTCTCAGTCTCGATCCCCTGTTGGGTAGACTCCGTAACGGTTACGGTCTCGGAAATTTCACCGGTAGTCAGGACGATGTCAATACCCTGGGTCGCTTCGGCGCTGATCACCACATTGTCAAACAATTGTTTCTTAAAGCCGCTTTTCTCGGCAGCCAATGTGTATGAACCGGGTGGCAATCCGGTGAAGCGATAAAAGCCTTCGCTGTTTGCTGTGGTCTCCTGCGCCTTGCCGTTCTCATTGCTGGTTAGCGTTACCTTCGTATCACCTACCAGGCCGCCGCTTGAATCAGTAACTGTCCCCTGAATCCCTGCCTTAAATTGTGCCTGGGCAGTGACGACTGCCGACAAAAGAATAACCCCGCATGCAAAGCTGCGGATGAAACGATAGATGGTTCTATTCATGGCAGGGCCCTCCTGAGGCCCACAATATGGTTTACAGCGCTGCGAACCAAACTCAAGCGTTTAACTAACTTCGCCCAGTCGTTCGGTTAACGTCGAGGGGAGCATTTTCGAGCCGTTTAGTTAGAGATATACGGTCAAGCAACTTACAGCAGATTAAGTGTGGAGATTGTGCGCTAGAGCACATACTTCTGTGTTTTTTGTAACCTGACTTGAAACTTTCAGTAATGTAATTCCGCCAATACTCTGATAAGCTGTCGGCTCCGTCGGCATCATTTTCAAATTCTTACTCTCCTAGAGAAGCGAGTCCAAAACTCGCTATGGATTAGTTGCGGTTTATTACTAACTTTGGCCGTTGCCGTTCCTGGCTTTCGCAGTTGGGTAACCTAAGACTCTGAGCCTCTGGCCACAAGCTGAAATAGGTCCAATACAAAGAGAAGGGAAAACTTAGCTAATGAGACGTTCGAGCTTGATAGTCGTGCTGTTTCTTTTCACGCTGGTAGTCGGCGGCTGCGTTTCCGGCACGCAACAAACAAACACGGGCAGCCCCGCCGCCAGGAAGAAGAAGGGCCCAAACGATCCTATCGTCATCGGTTTCTCAATGGATACTTTGAAAGAGGAGCGATGGCAGCGTGACAAGGATCTGGTGGAGAAACGAGCCAAAGAGCTTGGGGTCGAAGTTAAGGTGCAAGTGGCGAACGGCGACGACAATCAACAGATCAAGCAATCTGAAAACCTGTTGACTCAGGGTGTCGACGTTCTAATCGTTGCTCCGCACAACGGTGAGATCGCGGCATCGATTGTGGAGGCGGCCCATCGGCAGGGTGTTCCGGTGATTTCTTACGATCGTCTGATTAAGAATTCAGACGTTGATCTCTACCTATCGCACCAGGTTGTAAAGATGGGAGAGATGCAGGCGCAGTATCTGCTGGATCATGTGAAGAAGAGACCGGCAAACTTTGTTATTGTCGGTGGCGCACCTACAGACAATAATGCGTTGCTGTTACATCAAGGCCAGATGAACGTGCTCAAGCCTGCAGTGGACCGCGGCGAAGTGAAAATCGTCGCTGACCAATACGCGAAAGAGTGGCAAGCGAGCGCCGCCCTCAATATTGTTGAGAATGCGCTGACGCAGTCTAACAATCAGGTGGACGCCGTGGTGGCGTCAAATGATGGCACCGCGCGGGGGGCAGTCCAGGCGCTGGAGGGCCAGGGGTTGGCCGGCAAGGTTTTGGTCTCTGGTCAGGATGGCGATTTGGCTTCGCTGAAACTGATCGTGGAGGGCAAACAGACGATGACCATATACAAACCCATCCAGCCGTTGGCGTATGGAGCTGTTGACGCGGCGGTGAAGTTGGCCCGCGGTGAGCCGGTGGCAACCACCGAAACGATTGACAATGGTTTTAAGAAAGTTCCGGCGATCCTGCTTGAGCCTGGCGCGGTCGATAGAAACAATTTGCTCAACACGATTGTGAAGGATGGCTACCACACGCTGGCCGAGATTTGTGCTGGTATCCCGGCGGAGAAGTGTCCGAAACCGGAATAGTCCAAGTCTAAAGTCCAATGTCCAAAGTCCAATGTCATAAGCTCTGGAATGTTGACTTCGAACTTTGGACATGGGACCTCCGACTCTGGACTTTGGACCTTGGACTTTGGACTTTGGACTGAAGACCTAGCATGAACGAAGTCTCCCAATCCGGATTTTTAGAAATGCGCGAAATCACGAAGACCTTCCCCGGTGTTCGGGCTCTCGACGGTGTGACCTTCGATCTCAACCAGGGTGAGGTCCATGCCCTGGTTGGCGAAAACGGCGCGGGCAAGTCAACCCTGATGAAAATCCTTGGCGGCGTGTATCCCCACCCGCAGTATGGCGGCGCAATATCCATTGAGGGAACCGAACAGCACTTCGCTGGAGTGCGGGAAGCTGCGAAGGCCGGCATCGCCGTTATTTACCAGGAACTATCGCTGGTCAGAGAAATGAGCGTCGGTGAAAACATCTTCCTGGGGCGAGAGCCGCGGAAGTTGGGCGTGATCCGGTGGGAAGAACTTTATCGTCGCGCCCGCGAGTTGCTCGCAGACCTGCACCTGGAGATTGATCCACATGTTCCGGTTCGCAGTCTCGGCATTGGGCAGCAGCAATTGGTGGAAATCGCGAAAGCCCTTTCGCAAAATGCGCGGATCCTGGTGCTTGACGAACCGACTGCCGCACTGACTGACAGCGAAGTGGAAACGCTGTTCGTGATTCTCGATAAGCTGAGAGCGCGAGGCGTAGGAATGATCTACATTTCACACAAGTTGAACGAAGTGTTCCGGATCAGCGATCGAATCACGGTCTTGCGCGATGGCAAAACTGTCGACACCAATGTCACCAGTAACTGGACCGAGTCGCAGGTGATCGCCCGGATGGTGGGCAGGGAAGTGGGCGACATCTTTCCCCAGGTGGACCACGTGCAGGGTGAGGTTGTCTTCGAGGTGCGAAACATCTCCGTCGAAGATCCCGTGATAGCGGGCAAGAAGCTGGTAGACAACGTGAGCTTTGCCGTCCGCCGCGGCGAAGTCCTGGGGATCGCCGGCTTGATGGGCGCTGGACGTAGCGATCTGCTGATGGCGATTTTTGGCGCGCACGCTGGCAGAGTCTCCGGCGAGATTGAGATTGAGGGACGGCGTGTTCACATCACCAGTCCAGCTGAAGCAATCAAACATGGGATCGGCTTCGTCACCGAAGACCGCAAGCGATTCGGTCTCGTACTTGACCAGACCATTCTTAACAACATGACGCTCGCTTGCCTGCGGCGAGTCTCCGGCCGCTTCATTACGAGCATCGATGCTGAATCGGCTGCGGGTGAACGGGCGATGAAGGATTTGCGAGTTAAGGCAAATTCCATTTTTACAATTGCTGGGACCCTTTCCGGGGGAAATCAACAAAAGATTGTACTGGCAAAGTGGTTACTAACGAACCCCCGCGTGCTGTTTCTTGATGAGCCCACTCGGGGCATTGATGTTGGAGCCAAGCAGGAAATCTATGGACAGATCAACCAGCTTGCTAAGGCAGGTCTGGCTATTGTGCTGGTGTCTTCCGAACTGCCGGAGGTGCTTGGTATGGCGGATCGTGTTCTGGTTTTACATGAGGGAAAAGTGACTGGAGAATTTTCGCGCTCGGCAGCGACGCCTGAGAATGTCATGGCTTGCGCCACCGGGCAGGTTAGGCGGGCAGCCTAAGAGGGGCCGATAGGTTATCCAGGTCCAATTAGTCTTTTTGACCTTCGCAATTCGACAATGACCAACTCAAATAAATCCGACATTGATAGACCGGCAGCCACAGCCGATGCCGTGCCATTGCCGGAGGCGGCAGAGATTGCAGCGGTAACGACGATCGGTAAGTTTAAGATTTCCACCGACGTCCTGCGTGCTTACACGATGGTCTTTGCCCTGATTGCTATTTGGCTTTACTTCCACTATTCAACCGACCAAATCTTTCTCGACCCGCGAAACTTTTCCAACCTGATGCGTCAAACGGCCGTCACCGGCGTGTTGGCCGTGGGCATGTTGATGGTGATTATCACCGGACAGATCGATCTCTCGGTTGGTTCGGTGGTGGGTTTGGCTGGAGGTATCGCCGCAATTGCGCAAGGCTGGATGGGTTGGGGGTTGGTTCCGTCGCTCGCGGCGGGCATTGCTGTGGCGATCGCTATTGGAGCGATCCATGGCAGCCTGACGGCGTACCTCAATATTCCCGCATTCATCGTTACGCTGGGTGGCTTGCTTGCCTGGCGAGGCGTGATCCTGGGCCTTAGCCGAGGCGAAACTATTCCTATCCGACTACCTGCCTTCAAGTCGATTGGCCAGGATTATGTTGGACCGACGATCGGTTGGGTAATCGCCGCGATCGCCGTTGCTGCTATCGTTTGGCTCTCGCTGGCGCGGAGCCGCGCCCGCCGCCGTCATGGCCTGGAGGCAGCCGGACCGGGTCTTATGCTAGTCAGGATACTCGTTCCGTCTCTGGTCGTGGTCGGGTTCATTTACATGATGAACTCATACGAGATTGCTCCAGGACGTTACGCCGGGATACCAATTCCCGTGATCATCTTTCTGGCCATCGCCTTGGGCGGTGCGTTTCTAACTCAGAACACGACATTCGGGCGATACCTTTATGCGATTGGTGGTAATCCTGATGCAGCGCGGCTTTCCGGCATCAACATTCGCCGGCATCTTTTGGCGGTGTTCTGCCTGATGGGAGCACTGTCCGGTGTGGCTGCGATTATTTACACTGCTCGGGTGGGCAGCGCTTCTCCCGATGCCGGTCAATTGCTGGAACTCGATGCCATCGCAGCGTGCGTAATCGGCGGCACGAGTTTAATGGGTGGCCGAGGGACCGTCTTTGGTGCCATTCTGGGGGCGCTGATTATGGCGAGTCTCGACAACGGGATGTCACTCAAGAATGTGGAGCCCTACATGCAAAATATAATCAAGGGGGCTATTCTGGTGGCGGCAGTTGGGCTCGACATGGCCGGCCGCAAGCGGGGTTAGAAAGAAACCATAGGACCTATACTTGTTCGGCCCTATGAGGGTCAAACAAAGTAAAACCCTACAAAGGCGCTTCAGCCTGTAGGCTCAAGACACAATGTTTCAGCCCAATCTTATTTCCACGATATCGTTGCTCGGCTTGACCGCTTTGTTCGGACAGACAACCAACAAGGTTGCGCCAGGCGCTCCAGGGTTGGATTCGCACTGGCCAAGCGCTGCCAAAAATGGATTTGGCACTGCCAACACGCTCCCATCGAAGGTTTGGTTTACTCTCAATAACGGGGTGATGACTGAGATCTATTACCCGCAACTCGATGTCCCGAATACCCAAACCCTGCAGTTCATCGTTTGCACCCCAACCACCTGTCAGACGGAAATTGACGAAATGAACCACGAGATTCGCGTGCTCGATTCTCGCGCGCTTTCGTTTCGTCAAATCAACACCGCCCGAAACGGCGCTTATACAATCACGAAAACCTACACTACTGATCCCAGCAGGCCGGTGGTGTTAATTGAAGTCAGTTTCTCATCCCGGGGCAATGCACCATACAGCCTCTACGTTTACTTCGATCCGTCTTTGAAGAACAGCGGAATGCACGACACCGGATGGACAAAGGACGACGCTTTTCTTGCCGTTGATGCGAATGTCTCGTCGGCGCTCGTCTCCAGCAGTGGATTCGCGGAGATGACCAATGGCTACCTCGGAACCAGCGATGGATTGCTGCAACTGAAGCAGACTCGCAAACTCACGCAAGAGTATGAGCGCGCCGAAAATGGAAATGTGGTTCAGGTTGGACGAATACTCACGCCGGCAGTTTTTACTTTAGCGCTTGGCTTCGGGGCCAGCCCGACGGAGGCGCTGGTAAACGCGCGTGCTTCCCTGGCTGGAGGTTTCTCGGTGGCGCGTCGCGAATACGACGCGGGTTGGCATGCATATCTCAGTTCACTGCGCCACATCAACCTGGCGCCGAAATACCGCCGGCAGTTCAATCTCGCTGCCTTGACCTTAAAGGCCCTCGAGGACAAAACCTACCGCGGTGCAATGATCGCTTCGCCGTCGATTCCCTGGGGCGGTGGACCAAACTCCAATGAGGCAACCACCAGCGGCTACCATGCAGTCTGGTCCCGCGATCTCTATCACGTGGGCACGGCTTTTATCGCCATGGGCGATAAAGCCAGCGCCAATCGCGCTCTGGATTATCTTTTCAAGGTACAGCAGAAGCCCGATGGTAGTTTTCCGCAGAACTCCTGGGTGGATGGTCGTCCGATTGGTGGCAGCTTACAAATGGACCAGGTCGCGTTTCCGCTCATCCTCGCCTATGAACTCAAACGACAGGATCGCACGACGTGGTTGAAACACATCAAACCCGCGGCCGATTTCATCGTGGACAAAGGTCCAGCTACCGCGCAGGAGCGATGGGAAGAGAAGGGCGGGTACTCGCCTTCAACAATTGCTGCCGAAATAGCCGGATTGGTTTGCGCGGCCGAAGCCGCCTCGGTTAACGGGAACCGTACCGCCGCGGCGAGGTATCTCAAGACGGCAGACGAATGGGCCGGACAGGTGGATCGCTGGACCCTTACTACCGGAACCAAACCCAACCATGGTTATTACCTGCGTATCACCGAGAATGACAATCCCAACGACGGCGCGCCAATCGAAATAAATAGTGGTGGTGGCACTTATGACGAGCGCGAGATTGTTGATGCCGGGTTTCTTGAATTGGTTCGGCTCGGAATCAAGCCCGCCAGTGATGCAAACGTAGTGAACTCCCTGGCCGTGGTTGACAGACTGATAAAGGTGCAGACGCCACATGGTCCTGGCTGGTATCGTTACAACCACGACGCGTATGGTGAAACAGATTCCGGGGAACACTACAATGGTCGAACTGGAAGAGGACGTTTGTGGAGTTTGCTCACTGGCGAGCGCGGCGAATACGAATTGGCGCGCGGCAATCGCCCTGCTGCGCGCAGGCATCTCGACGCTTTGATGGGTTTCGCGAACGAAGGAATGATGCTTCCCGAACAAGTTTGGGATAGGAGCGAAACTCCTACCCCAGACTTTCGTTTTGGCGAGGGGACAGGATCCGCAACGCCGCTGGCGTGGTCCATGGCCCAATTCATCCGTCTCGCTATCAAGATGCAAATTGGACATAATAGCGATACGCCAACTGTGGTTGCCGAGCGTTACGCTCAGAGGTCGGGGAAATAAATTGAAGAAGTCAGCCCAAAGTCCAAAGTCCAAAGTCCAAAGTCTGTTTGGCCATGCTGACTTTGGA
>JANNJZ010000107.1:0-10802 GCA_031396065.1 Pyrinomonadaceae bacterium
GCGCCACAACTTCTGAAGGATATCGCAACCCCAATGAGGGGTGGCCACGGAGTGCCACCCCTACAAACTGGTTTTCAGAGGCTCACTAAAGCCGCGGTGCGAATAGAGCGTCAAACCAAACTGATCCACTATCCAATATGAAGCAGGTCATCCAGGATCTACGGACTCGGCAGTTGAAAGTTTCAGACGTGCCGCCGCCGGTTGCGCAAAGAGGCCGCGTATTGGTCCGCACTTCCGCTTCGCTGATCAGCGCGGGCACGGAGCGGAATACCGTCGAGATGGGCAAGCGCAGTCTGTTTGGTAAAGCCAGGGAACGTCCCGATCTGGTCAAGCAAGTTATTCAGAAAGCTCAAAGGGAAGGAGTTCTTAACACGCTAACTGCCGTGCGCGCCAAGCTCGGGTCGGTGACGGCGCTTGGTTACAGCGCAGCAGGCACAGTGATTGGAGTAGGGGAGGATGTAACCGAGTTTCGTCCGGGTGATCGCGTGGCTTGTGCGGGCGCGGGTTATGCATCGCATGCGGAAGTTTTGTCAGTGCCAAAAAACCTGTGTGCGCGGTTGCCGGAAAACGTCGACTTTGAAAGCGCGGCCTTCAGTACGTTGGGCGCGATCGGTCTGCAAGGACTGAGGCTCGCAAATCCGACGCTGGGTGAATCGTTCGTCGTCATCGGTCTGGGATTGATAGGACAGCTAACCGTGCAATTGCTAAAGGCCAATGGCTGTCGGATCTTCGGAGTCGATCCGGACCAGCAAAAGACGAAATTGGCCCGCGAGTTCGGAGCCGATGACGCTTGCGCTCCAGACGATGCTGTACCGAGAAGAGTGTTGGAATGGTCGCGCGGCCGCGGCGCCGATGGCGTACTCATCACCGCCGCCACCCCTTCGAATGAACCCATAACAATGGCCGGCGAAATCTCGCGGTTAAAAGGACGCGTGGTGGCCGTCGGTCTGGTTGGTCTCGATGTTCCCCGTGATATCTACTACCACAAAGAACTGACGCTAAACATTTCCATGTCCTATGGTCCCGGACGTTATGACCCGGAATACGAAGAGCGTGGACACGACTACCCGCTGGCGTATGTTCGCTGGACTGAAGGTCGTAACCTGGAGGCTTTTCTTGATCTGGTTGCCGACGGGCGAGTGAACGTGGCGCGGCTCGTCACGCACCGGTTTTCAGTTGAGGAGGCCGAGCGCGCGTACCAGTTGATCACAGACGAGGTTAAGGAACCTTACCTCGGCATTCTCCTCCGTTACGATCCGGAAACAGAGCTTAAGACACGAATCGGTCTAGCCGGCGCGGAGGCAGTGGCTGCAACGGAGCAGGGCGTAAGGGTTGGACTCATCGGCGCCGGCAGCTATGCCAAAAGGTATCTGTTGCCGAATTTCAAAGGGGCGGGCGCGCGATTTCAAACCGTCGCCACCGCATCGGGGATTTCGGCGCGTGATGTTGGTGAGAAATACGGGTTTCGTTATTGCGTCTCAGGAGCTGATGAAGTGCTGGACGACAAGGACATTAATCTAGTCGTCATTGCCACGCGTCACGATACCCACGCCGAGCTGGCCCGGCGCGCGCTTGAACGTGGGCACCACGTCTTCGTGGAAAAGCCCCTCGCGCTGAACGATGAAGAACTGGAGCGGGTGATTAGTGCCGCGTCGGAATCAGATCGCCAGTTAATGGTTGGCTTCAATCGTCGTTTCTCGCCTCTGGCACTCGAGGCCAGGGAGTTTTTTAAGGACGCCCAAACACCGCTGTCAATTAACTATCGCGTCAATGCCGGTCGAATTCCGAAGGAGCATTGGGTTCAGGACCCGCGCGAAGGCGGCGGCAGAATCATCGGTGAGGTCTGCCACTTCATTGACCTGATGCAGTATCTGACTGGGTCGGTTCCCACGCGAGTCTTTGCGGAAGCGAGCGCCGGCCGGAGCGAGGATGTTGTTTCGGAAGACTCGGTATTCATCACGCTGCGTTTTGCCGACGGCTCGAACGGTTCGATCGCCTACCTGGCCGAAGGCGACAAAGCCCTGGAGAAAGAGCGAGTGGAGATTTTCGGCGCCGGCAAAACGTTTGTGCTCGAGGATTTTCGTAGCGCCACTCTGCACAGCGGCGGTAAAACAAAACGGATCAAACTTCGAAGTCAGGACAAGGGGCAGCGTAATGAAGTGCGCGCGGTTTGCCGTGCTGTTCTCGAGGGTGGACCAGCGGCAATTGCACTCGAAGATTTGGCGGCGA
This sequence comes from Pyrinomonadaceae bacterium, assembly GCA_031396065.1. GTDB lineage: Bacteria > Acidobacteriota > Blastocatellia > Pyrinomonadales > Pyrinomonadaceae > PSRF01. Next base: position 2,230 of record JANNJZ010000107.1, read on the forward strand.
CGACCAGGGCCACTTTTAGAATTGTGGAGTCTCTGCGGACGGGGTTGCCGGTTGAGGTGTAATCGGAGCGCAGACTTCCGTTTTTCAATTTCTTCCGTTTAGAGAGCACACTTGTGTGCCTGTCTCGCGCCAGGTGAAACCCAGCATTGAGCTTCCAGCAAGGGGCACACAAGTGTGCTTTCTAAACAATCGTGATAGAGAGGGTGGTCCCTGCATCCGGTGTCGGCAAAAAGAGAACAACCCGCGGTCCAACGCAAGGCTGCGCGGGGACCGCGGGTTGTACTGGGTAACGGCGGCGACAGGTCGCCGATGACCAAAGCGGTAACAGGTTACCGCACTCCAAACTAAGGTTACCCAAACTAAGGTTACCCAAACCAAGGTTGCTCAAACTAAGGCTGGCCGAAGCGATTGCGATATTCGGGCGAAAGGATAAACGACTTGACCATCTCCGCCTGAATCGGATCGCCGTTGAACTGATTCAACTTTCCGAGCCAGAACGCGAACCCTGCCTGATCCGGATTGCGTCTTAAGTATCCAATATACTCGAGGTACACAAACAGTCGATTGTTCTCCTGATTGATGAAGGCTTGTCCGTACGTGGTCGTAAACTGCACGTTGCCTTCGTTGATTACCACCGTGCCGTCAACTACTTTACGCAGCACACTTGCCCGATCCTCGATAGCATTCGTCAGATTATCAATCAGCGTCTGCTTCTGAGCAGCGGTTGGAACGATGCCCGTGGTATTGAACAACTCGTTAACGTACTGCGTGTTGTTGAGTCCGCCATACTTCGCGATAAACTCAGGCCGCTCGACAAACGCTGCCGCCAGCGCGTTGCGATTCGCCTCAACCACCGCTCCCGATATCTGACCATTCACCAGGATTCCTTCCGACACTTGACTCTTGTCGTGCATGAACTCAAGGAACGTTGGGAATCGTCCGGCGGAACCACCATCGTAGTTTGGTGAACCTGTCAGGCTGCCCTTGTATAGGTTGTAGACAAACCCTCCGGTCATCTGGAACTCCGGCGACTGGAAGAAGGCGATCGCCGTCGACTCCCGCTGTTTATCGACACACTGTTCCACTGTTAGCCCTGCAGGTCGTCTGGCCGGGTCCGTGCACTTCTCGATGTTGTCGGTCCAGAACGCCAGCCCTGCGGCATCAGGTTCACGACCAAGAATGTCGTGATACTGCGCTCTGACAAAGTCAGCTGCGTTATCTATCGGGTTGGTCGCGGGTTCCGTAGCGTCGTCGGTGATACTCAGGATAGCCGTCTGCGGCACACCCAACACCGCGCCGTTAGTCGGATTGGCAAGCGCCAATTGCAGCGTCTCCGCTCCTTCGACGTAGTTGTCATTGGTAATCAGCACGTTGAAGGTCTTGGACGTTTCGCCGGCTGCAAACCGTAGCGAGCCGATGGCCGTCGTAAAGTCACAGCGCGATGAAGCCAAGCCCGCTCCCGGTGACGTGCACGCGATGAAGTCCGCCGGATTGCCGTGATCGCTGCTCGCGTATTCCACCGTCACCGCCTGGCTGGTGTCGCCACTGCGCTCGACGGTGATCGTCTTGAACCCGGCCCCTTCCACCACACTGTAGTTACCCGCGCTGAACCGGAGCACTCCATTATTGACTGCGGTGACGTTGAATTGTACCAGGGCCGGCCCACTGATCTTTGGATCAGGGGAACCGCTGGTCGTCCCATTGTCCTGGACCGTGTAATGGAAGCTGGCGGGTCCGTTGTAGTCGGGCAACGGCGTAATTCGCACCGTCCCTCCCACAATGCTGACCGTCACCCCAACTGGATTGCTGACGGCTTTGACAAACAGCGTCTGTCCGCTTTCGTTCGCCGGGCCAGCCGAATCGTTGCCAGTCAGATCTGCGAAGGCAATCGACCGCTCTCCTGAATCCTCGGCCACGCTCGACAGCGTGTCATTGACCGTCGTGGGCACATCATTGATGTCGGTGATGGTGAACTGTGCTGACGCAGTCCCACTGGTCTTTGGATCGGCCACTCCATTGGTAGTGCCGTTGTCCTGGACTATGTAATTGAAGCTCGCTGGTCCGTTGTAATTGTCCGTGGGCGTGAACACTACAAAGCCGGGGACGAGAAAGACTGTCCCACCGACTGCCGAGCTCACGTTGACCACCGTCAAGGTCTGGCCGCTTTCATTGGCCGGACCCTTCGAGTCGTTCCCCGTCAAATCAGCAAACGGAATTGCCCGCGGGCCGAAATCCTCGACTATATTCGCGAGCGTGTCATTGACCGCGGTCGGTGCATCGTTGAACTCCACAATCGCGAAGCTGGCTGTTGCCGTCCCGCTGGTCTTTGGATCTGCCACACCGTTGGTCGTGCCGTTGTCTTCGATTGTGTAATCAAAGCTGGCCGGGCCCTCGTAGTTAGCTGTCGGCGTGAATAGCACGTTGCCGCCGCTGATGCTGACCGTCCCGCCAACTGCGTTGCCCACCGTCTTGACAATCAAGGTCTGGCCGCTTTCGTTGGCCGGCCCCTTAGAATCGTTGGCGGTCAAGGTGGCGAACGGAATCACCTGCTGGCCTGAATCCTCCGATACGTCGGGGAGCGTTTCACTTACTGCCGTCGGAGCGTCGTTCACTTCCGTGACCGTGATCACGAATGTTTGAGACGCAGATGTATCAGAGCCGCCGCCGTTGTCCTTCAAGGCAATCGTGATCGTGGCTGAGCCGGAGGTATTTGCTGTCGGAGTGTAAGTTAAGGTTCCGGTCGAACTGATTGCCGGCCCGGCTGAGAACAAACCAGGGTTGGTATTGTTCTGAATCAGGAATGTCAGCGTCTGACCCGATTCGTCCGCCGGTCCCGGTGAGATTGCGGTGGCCCAGTTAGGCACGCTCTGCGCGCCGGAGTCTTCGGCCACTGTTTGGTCTGGCCCTTTCGCAAAGGATGCCGGGTCATTGACGGCCGTAACGTTGATCACAAACGTCTGCGATGCAGAAGTGTCAGTCCCACCGCCATTGTCCATCAACGCTATTGTGATGGTGGCTGAGCCGACGGCATTCGTCGCCGGCGTGTAAGTTAAGGCTCCGGTCGAACTGATCGCCGGCCCGGCCGAGAACAAGCCCGGGTTGGTATTGTTCTGGATCAGGAATGTCACCGTCTGACCTGACTCATCCGCAGGTCCAGGCGAAATTGCGGTGGCCCAGTTAGGCACGCTTTGGGCGCCTGAGTCTTCCGCCACTGTCTGGTCTGGTCCCTTGGTAAAGGATGGCGGGTCATTCACCGCCGTTACGTTGATGACAAACGTTTGGGAAGCAGAGGTGTCAGTCCCGCCGCCGTTGTCCATAAATGCAATGGTAATTGTGGCAGAGCCGCTGACTCCTGCAGCCGGCGTGTAGGTTAAGGTTCCGGTCGAACTGATTGCCGGTCCGGCCGAGAACAAACCAGGGTTGGTATTGTTCTGAATCAGGAATGTCAGAGTCTGACCCGACTCATTCGCCGCTCCCGGCGAAATTGCGGTGGCCCAGTTAGGCACGCTCTGCGCGCCGGCGTCTTCGGCCACTGTCTGGTCTGGCCCCTTGGTGAATGACGGAACGTCATTAACGGCGTTTACGTTGATGACAAAAGTCTGCGACGGCGAAGTATCTGTCCCACCACCATTGTCCATCAACGCAATCGTGATAGTGGCTGAACCGGTTGCGTTCGCCGCCGGCGTGTAAGTTAGGGTTCCGGTTGAACTGATCGCCGGCCCAGATGAGAACAAACCGGTGTCGGTATTGTTCTGGATCAGGAAAGTCAGGGTCTGTGCTGATTCGCTAGGCTCTCCGGGAGAAATACTGGTGGCCCAGTTTGGGACACTCTGGGCGCCGGCGTCTTCGGCCACTGTCTGGTCCGGTCCTTTGGTAAACGAAGGAGGATCATTCACATCAGTCACGCTGATATCGAACGTCTGCGATGCTGAAGTGTCGGTGCCACCGCCACTGTCCATCAAGGCGATTGTGACGGTGGCCGTTCCGGTGGTGTTTGCTGTCGGAGTGTAAGTTAACGTTCCGGTAGAGCTGATGTCCGGCCCGGCGGAGAATAAACCAGGGTTGGTATTGTTCTGGATTAGGAAATTCAAGGTCTGAACTGACTCGTCCGCCGGTCCCGGCGAGATTGCAGTTGCCCAGTTCGGCACTGTCTGAGCAGGCGAATCTTCCGGTACGGATTGGTCCGGCCCCTTGGTGAATGAAGGTGGATCGTTTACGGCGTTAACCGTGATGTTAATAGTGTCTGAGTCGCTTTGGCTGCCGCCTGTCCCGGTAAAGCCCTGGTCATTGGTGGCAATCGCCAAACTCGCCGGACCATTAAAATCCGGAGATGGAGTAAAACTCAGGTTGTTTAGCGCGGTGTTGATATCAGAGATCGAGCCGGTAAAGATCATCTGCGTATCATTCGTACCGTCGTTGCCAGCTCCCGGCGGTGTGAACGTCAGTCCGGTTGTGCCACCCAAACTGAACGAGCCGTTAGTAGCGGTTAGAGTTACCTGAACGGAACTTCCACCCGCGTCTGGATCAGAAGTCGAAATGGCGGTTGGACCGGTGAACACTAACGCTGTGTCTTCATTCGTAACCTGCGCACCCGGCACAGTGTTGACCGGGGGTTGATTCGCCGGCACGGCTGCTGCCGGAAGTCCGGTTACTCGCAGGTTATAGGGAACGTTCAAGCCACCATTTTGATTCGACTCGCTTACCACTACGGTGAAAGTCGAACTGGCAGGGACCGTAATTGAAAATAGCTGAGCGGTACCCGCGCCACTAGTTGTGGAGCCCCCGCCATCTCCCGCGTAACCCACGGCTGGAGTCGCCTGTGTAAAAGTAGGCACGTAAGCGACTGCGTGAATCAGCGCATTAGCTGAATGCGTCAGTACTATCGTCGCGCAAATGGGAGCGAGAGAAGTGTTGGTAAAAGTATAAGAGTCGTAGCGTCGCAAGAGGGCCGACGTCGGGCCAGGATTCGTCTTTGTACTTCCACAAGTTGAAATTGGGAAGGTGAAGTTGAGTCGGCCCGTCTGCTGGCCGGTGGCCGCAGTGTAGTTAGTGCCGTCAACGTTCGCTGTCGTGTCGAGCACGCCTGAGATGAGCGCCAGTTGACCGGTGGGAATTGTAAATGGGAACGGGCGAGTAATTCCGTTGTAGGTGACGGTCAGCACGAAGGCAATGTTAGTACCGTAGGTCGCGCTTTCCTGCAAAACGAATTCGAAAGGCGTCGCGTTTGTCGACGTACCACTAGTGGCAGGGATGTCCGGATAGCCGCGCGTGGGCGAAGGTGTGATAACAACGCCCGGAGTGGTCGAGCTCAGTGTCGCCGTAACGGTCGTCGCGGGATTAATGCCCGTGTTGAGCAAGGGGATGTTGAGAGTCCCACGCTCGCCCGGTTCAATGTAGCCGTTGAGATTGCCGCCGATATCGGTGGTGGTAACCGTTCCCAAAGATAAACTCGCCGCGCCCGCAACCGCTCCGATGCTCGCCATCGAAGCGTCGGCCATGATGATGCCAACGCCGGAATCGCGATCAGTTCCCGGCGCTTCAATATCAATCGCTGTACTGGTAAGTGCGGTGCGAACTTGTGCTGGTGTCAGGCCGGGGTTTGCCGATTTCAATAGACCCGCCATGGCAGCAGCGTGCGGTGCTGCAGCCGAGGTACCAAAGAACTGGATGCCGAAGCCGCCGGCGCCTGTAACTGAGGCTCCGTCAGCAGCCGTGATGTCTGGTTTCTGACGGGTGATGCCTCCCGTGGCCAATAAGTCACCGGGCGTGAACGGGGTGCCGTCCCCCTGGAAGAAAAGCTTGCGGGGCCCATCCGAGGAAAAGGTCTCGACTACGTTCGACGAACTAAAGGGACTCGGAAACGGTCCTATTGCCGGCGTCGCAGCGACGCTATACGCAAGCGCTCCGGAACTATGCCCCGAGCTTATTCCCGGCGTGTTCACGCTGATCCGTCCGCGGCTTAAAGATACGTGCAGGAAACGGGCCGCACCCGAGTACTTGACCACGACGATTCGCAAGCTAGCGCCGAGCGTCGCGTTGACCAATTCCAGGGGATCCTGAGTGCCACTCTGCGTGCTGTTCGAGGCGGCGAGCACAGTGGTGCCGGTTGAGTTAAGTACGAACAGATCGTAGTCGTTGTTAGATCCGCCGAGAGGGTCGGACCAGTTCAGGATTAGTGGACCGCCTGATGCAGTCACCGAGTTGAAGTTCTGAGCTGGGATCGCACCGTCAGCCGGAAACGTGTGAAGGCGCCCGTTGGCTGCGCCAATTGGGGCTGGCGCGTCGCCGCCGTCCACGAAGTCACCCTCCCACACGCCGGAGGTGCCGTCGTTCTTGTTACCGGAGTTGCCGGCAGACGAAAAATAGAGTGCGCCGTCGGCCGTAACGTCGTTGACCGCTTGAGCCACGATGCCGCCGTTGGTCGGAGAGAGCACTGCAGGAGCCTGGCCGTCCTGAAACGGTGACTCTGCGAAGTAAAAGACGTCATCCACGATGATGTCGCAACCGGCAGTACGCAGGTTACGGATATTCTGCGCGAAATTGGCGGAGGTCGGGAGAGCTGTGGCGTAGAAAAGTTCTGCGCCAGGTGCAAGATCGTGGATGAGCTCAAGCATGGCCGTACCTTCGTCGCAAGAGACGTTGGTGGCGCATTGGCCAGCCGCCGTACCGCTCTGCCCTGGCAGTACCGTAACGGGGCCCAGATCGCCTGACGCCTGCGCGGCCGCCAGGTTGCGAACGCCGTTTGAGAGCACCCCGATCTTTATGCCCGTCCCATCAAATCCGTAGGTGTTGCGCGACAGGTCCGCCTTGTGTGTCTTATCAGCTTCTGATTTGCGAACACCTCCATTCGCGGAGGTGTAGGAGTCGAGCTGAAAGTTGTTGAGCGCCAGGGCGATCTTTTTGCTAATGATGCGCTCGCGTTCTTCAAATCCTGGGCGAGTCCGGCTCAGATGGTCTGGATCAACCACCCTCTTGTTGTCCGGTGAAGGCGGCTCCTGCCAGAAGATAGGGTCTTGCTTTGACTGGACATAGATAACTTCGGGATAGTTGGCGATTGTCTCAACTGCGTCGATACTTACCCTGACCTGCACGGTGCGATATTGAGGAACCGAAGTAATAATCTTCGCTCCCGCAATCTTGAGTTTGGAAAGCAGGCTCGCGTTGACTTCCGCCGTGATGTCAATGATGACTTTCCCTTCTTCATCGATATCCAGACCCACATCGAGCGTATCCACGCCGATGGCGACCCGTTCCCCTCGCCCCATCTTGCTCGCATAGATAAGACGGGAATCCATTTTCTTCTGTCCCGGAGTTCGGTTGGCTTTTTCCTGCATCAGCGCTGAGATTTGCTGGCGCGCACTCTCGCTGATTTCCTCTCCGCCCTGGGCGTTCGTGGCAGCCGATTTATCAACGAGAGGTTTGTCGGGCTGTTGTTGGGCTGAGGCGCGAAATCGATCGAATGGCTTAACGCCGCTCAAACCCAGAGCGACGGTGCAGAGAACAAATAAAAGCGTAAAGATTATGAGACGTATCCGTCCGGTCGTTTTCTTTCGATTCCGGGCTTCGGATGGGGGATTATTTCTTTTCACAGGGACACTCCTTGAATTTAGTTTGAACCCTTAAGGGACGTGCTACATGATCGAGTCTCGAAATCGAGCAAGGTCGTTAAGGACAGCGATGTGCATCAAATGCAGAAATCAAACACGGCTGCGCAGTACTCGACCTACACCCTTCCGAATTTGCGTGACCGGTCGTTAATCCGATCTCGGAAAAGTTTATTGACACGGCGACGACCGCCGTCTTGAGATTTGCTTTTACTAGTGGGGTGGGTTAACCAGAATTCGGCAAAGTATTAGTGGCCTAATGGACGAGGCAGTCTGGTCTCCGCGCGGTTCAGCGTCTGTTCTTCTCCGAGTGCTTAACGCCTCAGAGATGGCGAGACACAGAAATAGCCAACCGGCGTAGAAGGATGGTTTGCCGGGAAACCTGTGCCTGCAGGTTGAACCTCAAAAAGACATCTTCGAGATTCAATAACCTCAAAACAGTGGGCGTCAACTGGGAGATTGACGGTGGCGGGATTCACTCCTGGGAGCGAGTCGGCGTGATTGCAATAGGCCACGCGTGCCTTCTTCAGCTAATTGGACGCAAGAATATTACAGGCAGCCCAGCGCGTCAAATCCCGGGTTGTATCGAGTCGAATCAGTTTGCATAAGTCGTAGATTTCAAAGCACACGCTCGCTTATTTCAAAGCATACGCGCTCGTTCGATTCAAAGCATACGTTCGTTTAGAGGTGGGCACCGCCCACCGGCGCGACGTTGATGAGACCATTCACTGAAATAACCAAAGGTTGATTATGTATCCGACTCGTGTCGTCCACGGCGCACCGGCAATGAAATAATCAACGTCGTTTAGAGGTGGGCACCGCCCACCGGTACAACGTTGATGAGACCATTCACTGAATAACCAAAGGTTGATTATGTATCAGACTCGTTTCGTCCACGGCGCACCGGCAATGAAATAATCAACGTCGTTTAGAGGTGGGCACCGCCCACCGGTACAACGTTGATGAGAC
>JANNJZ010000157.1:0-13192 GCA_031396065.1 Pyrinomonadaceae bacterium
GGCCGAGATGATCCGAATATGTTGCTTAGTCGTTCGGCCAAGACGAGTCAAGTTCCGGCTTGTTAGTGGTACTTGCAGCCATCATTAGTCGCTAAGGTCATTGACATCGCTCGACGAAATCATGAATCGCGTCCTGCGAGACTCGAACATTCTCATCGTTGGCTTCGTCTTCTATCGGTATCAAGACGAGAATCTTAGCTAACTCATTTTTAGTCTCATTAAAACCCATACGCGCCGCACACTCAGAATCGAAGAAACGAGTGTGAACCATCCAGCCATAAATCCCGCATGTGATCGTGAATCGATTATTCCGGACGTACTCTAGCGTGACACGAGCGCCGCCAGAGTGTTCCTCGTCACCCAGAATCCTTCCGCCCTCGGAGCCTATTTGCCCGATCGACCCGCCATCATTGAAGGAACACCAGTCGCTCATATCCCATTAAGACCCTCCACACTCGGCATTCCTGCCCCATCGCTTATCTCCAACAATGGGAATTGCGTCAGGCGCTCTTCTTCTCGTTGAGCTTCAACTCGGGATGACGGGCGAGGAAGCCACCGCGTTTCATCTTATAGCGTCCCGGTTTCAGAGTGGCATCTTCATCAATGCCAGCTGCCAGATCAGCTTGGTAGTCTTCTTCCGAAACTTCGATGGTCACGTTCACGCCGTCGTCTTCAACCACAGAGAAGACGAAAGGTTTATGAGTTGCTGGTTCACCCATGAACTTATCCTGCCCGCCGCAACCGCGGAGTTTGGCGCCGGCCGCGAACGGGGGCTTTGGGGGCCGCGGAGGATTGCTTTTTTGCCGCCTTCGCGATTACCCGTAACGCCTCGTTCACGGACTCGTCATCCGGAAAAGCCTTCCTTACGTCCGGGTCCAATAGGACGAGGTTCGTACCAGAACGATAGCGTTCAGCGTAGATACCGCGACCGATAAACTTGAGCTTTCTGAGATCGTATTCGGGCCGCATCTCGTCCAAGTCTTCATCTGTCTTCCTTTTCATAGAGGTATCTTTCTCTCTTCGTAACTTTTCTTGCGTTGATTAACCGAATTCGCTCACCTCGATCTGCGAAGGCGATATGCAACAATCTTCCCCGCCGCGACTTGCCAATCATCAAGTGGCGTCTTTCAGCTAATGAGTGATCCGGATCGCCGTAGACGGTTGCAAGCGAATCTTCGAAAACTGAAGCCGCTTCCTCAAACGAAACGCCATGCTTTCGCAGGTTGGCGTCGGCCTTTTTCGAATTCCAGGTGAACTCCATTCATCACTCTCATGTTTTCCTCTACGAATGCACACCGACGCGTGGCATCCCGCTTTCCACGAAATATTTGATCTTGATCACCGGCTGATCGGGATGGGCAGGGTTTGCGATAACGCAGCGATTAGTGACCTGAAGGTCCAGGCTTTCAAGAACAGTCTGTCCGATTAGCACTTCGGAACCCAGCACTAAGGCCTCTTCCGTTGTGCGGCGGTTAACGAGGTCAAAGCCGACCATCTCCGTGATGTGAACATCCTCAGTCACATCATTGGCGTAAGTTGCTCTTGTTTTGCGCACCATAGCCAGACCCAGGTGATGGACTACATGCATCGGCAACACGGAACGGACTGCACCAGTATCAACCAGCGCGTTGGCCTCGTAGCTGCGAATCTTGTCCGCCGCGAGTAGTCCTCTACGAACCATGACTTCATCGCCCGCGTTCGTGAGCGTGACTCTTACTCTGACTTCTCCCAATAGCGCATTTCCCTTTTGGCTGTCATTTTCCGAGGGCGCGAACCGGCTGGCTCGGCGCGGACCCATTCGGATTGTGCGGACGTCGGATTGGGAACGCAATTGATCTTCGTTTGATGTGGTGTTCTCTTCCATGCAAGTTCTCTGGCAACCGACTATGAGTGCACCGCAACGCGCGGCATCTCTCTACCGTCGCCTCCTTCGTCAGGCGTTAGCACTCGCAACGGCTCAGGCCATTCAATGGAGGGAACGGTCGTTGGCCCGTAACGTCCATCGCGGCCTTTTGCTTTCTCACGCAACGCCTTCAAAACCTTCTCTGGAGTTATCGGCACTTCGTCGACGCGTACGCCAACCGCATCGTAAACAGCATTCGCGACCGCCGGAGGAACAGGCAACAGCGGTCCCTGTCCTACTTCCTTCGCGCCGTAAGGTCCATTTGGATCCGGATCCTCGATCAGGTAAGTCTTAACGTCGCACATCTCCATCGTGGTGGGGCTCTTATACTCCAGCATCGAGGGAAACTTGTGTACGACGTTGCGATTGCCGCGATAAACCATCTCCTCCATCAACACTTCGCCGAGGCCCATATACACGCTGCCCTCAACCTGGCCCATCACCAGCATCGGGTTAATCGACTTGCCGATGTCGTGCGCAATCCAAACTCTTTCCACCACCACAATGCCCGTGTCTGGATCAACATCAACCTCGGCGATCGCGGCGGAATAGCTGTACGCCGGCGAAGGTCCAACGCCCGCGCCTTTGTATCGGCCCGGCGAACGAGGCGGGGAATAGGAACCGACTGTTCCAATCGTGCCAAACTTCGACTCAGCCAGGACAACCGCTTCGGCGAATGAGACGCCGACTTCCGGGTTCTCCACATCGAACACTCGGCGTTCAGCTAAAGAAAGGTTTTCGATCGGCACCGAGAGCTTTTCAGCAACGGCCATCACCAGCAGCTCGCGCGCCCGCTCCGCCGCCTGAATTGCAGCGTTGCCAGTCATCAGAGTTACGCGGCTCGAGTAACTGCCCAAATCAACGGGAGTCAGATCGGTGTCCGCCGTGATCACGCGAATATCAAACGGGTCTATTCCGAGGACCTCGGCGACGATATAGGCGAGAATCGAATCTGAACCCTGACCAATGTCAGTCGAGCCACACATCACGCAAACGCCGCCCTGCCGGTCCAGGCGGAGCTGGACGCCAGACTGAGGCATGTTGTTCCAGTAGATCGGCAGACCCGCACCGCAGATATAAGAACTGCAAGCGATACCAATTCCTTTGCCATAGGGCAGCTTGCGGTTGTTTTGATCCCATCCCGAAAATCTGTTCTTCCAATCAGATCCCTCAACCACTTTGTCGATGCATTGGCCGAGGCCCATGCTGCCGATACGGAGATAGTTCGCAGTAACGGTATTGGGCTTGACCAAATTCGCTCGGCGCATCGCGGCCGGGTCCAGTTTCAATTGCTCGGCAATCTTGTCGAGCTGAACTTCCAAACCAAAACGCGGCTGTGGTGTTCCGTGTCCCCGCTTGGGACCGCATGGCGGTTTGTTGGTAAAAGCGCGCAGACCCTGGAACTTGTAACGCGGCACTTCATAGGTGACCGTCTGCAAGGCGCCGGTGTAAAACGTACTGGCCACGCCGTAACTGCCATAGGCGCCGCCGTCGAGGAACGACTGGAAATGCATTCCGGTGATGGCCCCGTCTTTCTTCACCCCAGTCTTAACGTGCATCAGAACCGGATGACGGCCGCGATGGCAATAGAAGACTTCCTCGCGCGTGAGCGTTACCTTCACCGGGCGCCCCGTCAGCATCGAAAGTTTGCAGACGATGACTTCATGGTTGAACGGATCACTCTTGCCACCAAAGCCGCCGCCATTTGGCGTGGCGATCACGCGAATGTGGCTGGCGGGTAACTCCAAAACCTTGGCCAGCGCGCGATGAACGTAGTGGGGCGTTTGAGTGGAACTCCAAAGCGTTAACTTCTGGTCCGGATCAAAGTTGCCGACAGCTGCGTGTTGCTCCATCGGCAGGTGTGTGTTGCCTTCGTAGAAGAAGGTGTCCTCGCGAACCAGGTCGGCTTCGGCGAAGCCGTCTTCAACATTGCCGAACTCGAGGGAGACTTTCTTGTGAATATTCCCTTCGTCGCCATACTCATGGATACGCGGTTCCTCAATCAGAATTGCTTCTTCAATAGATGAAATCGTATTCAGCCGTTCGTATTCCACTTCGATGAGGTTCATGGCGTCGAAGGCAACGTCTTCATCGATAGCTGCGACTGCTGCTACCGGGTCGCCGATGAAACGCACCTTGTCGATGCAGAGCGCGTGTTCATCCTGGCTGACAGGCAGAATGCCATAGGAGATCGGCAGGTCCTTGCCGGTGATGACTGCGATCACTCCGGGCAAAGCTACCGCTTTAGAAACATCGATGTTCTTGATAACGGCATGTGGCTCGTGGCTGCGAAGGATTTTGCAGAAGAGCATCCGCGGCAGCACGATGTCGTCGGCAAACTTCGTCTGACCGGTGCACTTTGCCCGCGCGTCGACCTTGCGAAACGGCTTGCCGACGACGTTCAGTGGTTTGTTGTTTTCGTTCTTAGCCATCAGAGTTCGAATAGAAGAAGCTATATTTTCGTGTAATTTTGTGGATGGCTTCTAATCTGACGTCGGGCATGCGATCCACCAACTTTACACGAAACGAAACAGCACGAAACAAAGCCTCAATCAGGTGCGTGCCATCATCCAACTAAATGACCACACGTTCATTATGTATCCGTCTCGTTTCGTCTGCGGCGCACCGGGGTAGTGCCCACCTCTAAACGAACGCGGGTTCTGTTCGTGAACGAAACGTTACTTCGGAATTGGCTCTTCTACTCCAGACCGTAAACACTCTCACGCGGCAATTCCATCTCTTCGCCACGCATGCGCGCGGCGGCTAATTCCACGGCCTCGTAGATTTTTATATAGCCAGTGCAGCGACAGAGATTCCCCGACAAAGCTTCCTTGATCACTTCGCGTGAAGGATTTGGATTCTTCTTCAAGAGTTCTTCAGCGACCAATAGGAAGCCCGGTGAACAATAGCCACACTGAGCTGCGCCGGTATCAGCAAACGTATCCTGCAACGGATGTAATTGCGCACCTTCCGCCATTCCTTCGATTGTTTTTACTTCCTGTCCTTCAGCATCCAGACCGAGCATCAAACACGAAAGGATTGCCCGACCGTTTACCAGCACGGCGCAGGTGCCACACTCACCCAGTTCGCACCCATGTTTCGTCCCTGTTAACGCCAGATCTTCCCGCAAGACTTCCAGGAGAGTCTTGTGCGGCGCGAAAGCAACTTCGGCCGCTTCGCCATTCAGGACAAACTTAATGTGCGTCTTCTGTTTATTTGAAGCAGACATACCTTGACTGAAGTGATTCTAGCAAAGGAGGGAGTGAAACCGCAGGGTGCGCACAGCTACCCCTGAGTTGTGCCGAGGTCTTTCTTCGTTTTGTTGAGGATTATGTTATCGATTAGACGCGTCTTGCCTACGTACGCAGCAACTGCGATCAGCGTAGGATGGTCATCGAGTTTATCCAACTTCTCCAGCGAGTCTGCATCTACAACACTCACGTAGTCGACACGCAACCGGGGTTCGGTCTCAATGGTTGTGCGCACAATGTCAGCCAATTTGCTTGCATGTCGCTCGCCCTTTTTGAAAGTTTCCTTCGCCTGCTTCAGCGCCCGATGTATTACCGAGGCCGACTCGAGTTCTTCAGAGCCGAGGTATAAGTTGCGCGACGAAATCGCCAGTCCGGAGTCCTCGCGTACGGTTGGCAACACCACAATCTCGGTGTCGAAAGCCAGGTCTCGCACCATTCGTTTGATAATCAAAGCTTGCTGTGCGTCCTTTTGGCCAAAGAATGCGAAGTCAGGCCGCACTGTATTCAGCAGAATCGCAACTACCGTAGACACGCCCCGAAAGTGACCCGGCCGCGTCTCGCCTTCGAGCAGCTTCGATAGTCCCCCAACGTTTACATAGGTAGAGTAGTCTTTTGGATAAATCTCTTCCGGGGCCGGCGCAAAGATGTAGTCAACGTTGTAATCGGTGAGGACGGCTGTGTCCTTGGTCAGATTGCGAGGATAGTGTTCAAAATCTTCGGTTGGGCTGAACTGCGTCGGGTTCACAAAAACTGAAACCACCACCACATCACACATCCGGCGCGCTTCCCGGACCAGACTGAGATGGCCTTCATGGAGCGCTCCCATGGTTGGCACCAGGCCAATAGTCCGATCCTGGTCGCGGCGAATTTTGCGCGCGACGGAACTCATGCGCTGACGGCGATTGATGATCTCCATAGTTTACTTGGGAAAAACTTCAGGACTTTCTGACCTTGGACTCATTAGGCGACTGTTTAGCGGGTACCTTGATTTTGAGTTCTTCCGCGGCTTCGGCCGGCAAGGCATACGACTCATCCTCTGAAGGGTATGTCCCATTGCGTACGTCGTCAGCATAACGCGTCACAGCTTCCGTCATCACCTCATGTAGGTTTGCGTAGGGTCGCACAAACCGGGCAAGTTTTCCAAAGGACAATCCAAGCATATCGTGCAGCACCAGAACCTGAATATCACAGCCGGCGCCGGCGCCAATACCAATGGTCGGGATGCTAATGCTCTGAGTAATCAAGGTGGCAATCTCGCGGGGTACCACTTCCAACACAATCGCAAAAGCGCCGGCGTCTTCAAGTGCGCGAGCGTCGTCCAGCAATTGTCGCGCTGCAGCCGCTGTTTTCCCCTGCACACGATAAGCGCCCAGTTTATTGATCGACTGGGGAGTAAGACCGATGTGGCCCATCACGGCAATCTCTTCGTCGACGAGCCGCTTAACCAGTTGCACTCGTTTGTGCCCGCCTTCCAGTTTTACGGCTTCGGCTCCGCCTTCCTTTATCAGCCGCAAGGCATTTCTGACCGCGTCATCCGCGCCAGTGTGAAAAGAGCCATAAGGCATGTCGGCAACCAGCAGGGCCCGCTGAACGGCCCGGCGAACTGCTTTCAGGTGTATCAGGATCTCATCGAGCGTGACCGGGACTGTGTTGCCATAGCCCAGCACCACATTCCCGAGGCTGTCGCCAACGAGGATGATATCGATGCCTGCCTCGTCAACAATTCGCGCAGTCGGAAAATCGTAGGCGGTGAGACAAACCAATCGTTCGCCGCGCTGCTTGCTGGCTTTCAGCGAAGGCGCCGAAACTTTTTCAGGACGTTCAGGCTTGAGATAGGGCATAGTTCAGCTCTTTGGCCACGCTAGGGCGACCGATTTAACTGCCAAGTATCGGCCAGTTTCGTAGAAATGTAAGGGATGCTCGCAAGCGGGGGTCATTATAGCGGCAAAATGAAAACAAGTGTAAAGCAAACTGTTAGTTTGCGGTGGTTAGGCAAGACTATGGACTGCTAGCAGGAGATGCCTCACGATAGAGGACGTTGCCAACAACTTCGCCAAGCATGGCCGTTCGCCGGTGAGCAGCCCTCTTTCACCTGTCGGGATTCCAACCACCACGCAAACTAACAGTTTGCTTTACATCAGAACTACGGGCGCCACAGTTTGACCTCAGAGTCGTCGTCGAGCGCCTCAAGTAATTCATCGATTGTCTTCTGCATTGTGGGATGGACGAGGCTTGGGGCCAACTCAGCTAGAGGCACGAGAACAAAACGACGCCGATGGAACCGGGCATGGGGCAGGGTCAAAAACTGAGTGTGGCTGGTCTCATTTCGATAGAGGAGAAGATCGAGGTCAATTGAACGAGGCGCCATCGCTATCTCCCGGGTCCGCCCGAGGGAGTGTTCTATTCGTAGCAGTTGCGCCATAAGTTCTGCGGAGGGCGGAAGGTGACTGCCGTGCAATTGCGCAACCATGTTTAGAAAAGCCGGTTGCGGAAAAGTCTCCACCGGCTCGGTCTCGTAGATGCGGGAAATCTTGGTCACCTCAAGGCCCGCTTCCATCATGCCGCGGATGCCGAGCAGCAGGTTGCCGGCCCGATCACCGAGATTGGAGCCGAGTCCGATGTAGGCACTCATGTTCGTAGCGTTAAGCATTGGAAAGAAGTCTCTAGTTGGATCTTTGTGCTTTGCTCTTCCTACTTCGTCCAGATGCGTTGAACAAAGAGTCGAAATTGATGCCGTGAGAGGACCCCCCAACAGGGGATACCGAGTCCCAGCCCGCGGTAGCGGGCGATAGCATAAAGCCTGGGGTGAGCGTAGAGGAACCCCAGGTTAATGGTTCAAAGATAATGTTAGCCCGCGGTAGCGGGCGACAGTGTTGACGACTTCTGGGCTGTCGCTCGCTACCGCGGGCTGCGGCCTTGCGGTGCGCGTTTCCTGGGGTTCCGCTCCGCTCCACCCCAGGTTTACGCTGTCGCCATACCGCGGGCTAACTTGGTTTCGTCGCCGAATCACTTTTTGTGCAGAGTCGGCCAGAGTCCAAAGGGTGTTCTGGCCGGGAAGTATTTACTAGCCTTTCATCCTATACTGAAGAATCCAGGTACCAAACCTAAAGCACAAATAACAAAGTACAAAGCACAAAGACCAAACCACAAAATTCGAATCACCGCCTTGGCACAACTTCTAACACTACTCTGGCTTAAGCTTACGCTTTTTCGGAATTCACTCCGTTCGTCCAAGGCCGTGGTAAACCGCATTGCCTCGCTGCTCGCGATGCTGGCTGCCCTCGCCCTGGCTCTACTAATCGCGATAATTTTGGGTATTGCCGCGTTTGTCCTCACTTCACCTAACAACGTTTTTACAGGGACACAAGCGCTGCGAACAACTAGTGGCGGTCAAGGTATACCATCGCCTGAGTTTATTTTCTTTTCGATCTTCGCCATGTGTTACCTGCTTTGGGCCACGCTGCCACTGAGCATTGGGAGCAGCAGACAGTTTGATCCCGGAAATCTTCTGCTCTACCCAATAAGCCTACGCAAGCTCTTCGCAGTGGATTTCATCAGCGACATTGCCAGTCTGCCCTCGGTGTTTGCTATGCCGGCGATTATCGCTATCGGAATCGGTGCGGGCCTGGCGCAAGGGAAACTGGCCGGCGGGCTTCTGATCTCACTGGTTGCGGTCGCCTTTGGGCTCGCGCTGTCAAAATGGGTTTCTACTTCGATCGGTTCCCTGATTCGGAAAAAGCGAGCTCGCGGCGAAACCTTAGTCGCTCTCATGGGAGCTGTTGCGGGTCTTGGCGGCCTGGTTCTCAGTCAAATCGCCCCTCAATTTCTACGTTACGCAGACTCAATTTCTGCTTTGCGCTGGACGCCGCCGGGCGCACTGGCTTTTGCGTTTACTCATGGATTGCGCGAAGGCCAGACAGCAGCTTACGCACTGGCGTTAACCGTCGTCTCCGCTTACACATCTGCGCTGGTGGTCATCACTTACTGGCTGGCACGCCGCGCCATTCTGGGAGGTGGAACCGGAAGGCGACGCAGGGCAGCCTCAGCAATAGGCGCCGCCGAAAACTATACCGGCTGGCAGATTCCCCTGGTGTCGCCCGAACTGGCGGCAATCGTTGAGAAGGAACTGCACTACATAATGCGCAATGCCCAACTTCGAATGATGGCCCTAATGCCGTTCATCCTAATCATTATCAGGCTGATGAATCGGCGACACTTCGATCCGGGAGCGATGGGCGGAAGCGGGTTCATCGCTGACGTCATCAAGTATGGCGAAGGGTTTGTGGCGACAACGGGAGTGTTGTATGTTTTTCTGATTCTCTCGGGTCTATCGTGCAATCAGTTTGCTTTTGAGCACGCTGGGATGCGAACCCTGGTGCTCTCTCCCGTAAATCGCAAGCTAATACTTTTGGGCAAGAACATAGCGATCTGCATAGTCGCCCTGACGTTCTCCGCCGGGGTCCTCGCGGTCAATCATTTGGTGTTCCATGACGTTACGCTTCCGGCGTTGCTGTTTGCTTCGCTTAGCTTTGTCGTTTTCGCTTCGTGGACGGCGGTGATTGGCAATTGGTTTTCTATCCGCTTTCCAAAGCGGATGAAATTTGGCGCGCGAATGAATGTTTCCGGTGTCGTCGGAATACTTCTGATACCGATGATTGTGTTGCTGGCGCTACCGCCTTTGGCGTCAGCGGCGGTCGGCTACATCGCACAGAGTTTGGTGATTGAGTATGTTACACTCGCGGTTCTGGCAGTGCTTTCGGTGGGATTCTATTTGTTGATGATTGAAGCTCAGGGAGAGTCGCTCCAGAAGAGGGAATTGGCAATACTTGGAGCCGTGACTGATCCAGGTAGTGACTGATTGAAAACTTATTCCAGTGATGTCTCGTGGTTTGGGCATCCGGGCGGGCATCTTAGATTCCAGATCTCAGATTTGAGATTTCAGATTTGAAGTGGGCGGCCCCGCCAATACACAAATGGCTCGCAGAAGATTTCGCAGTAACCAGCGGCATGAACCCGCCACTGAACGCTCCCTTCAGGAATACTTTCTCTCGACTCCCGCTCCGCAAACTTCAAGGACCGAGCTGCTGCGATTGATTCGCGGCGGCGAAGATACTTTCCTCGAGCTGAAAGTAAAGCTTTCGAATCCAGAGAAAATCGCCCAGGAGATAGTGGCTCTCGCTAACACCGGCGGCGGTGTAATGGTGTTTGGCGTCAACGACCAGCTACGGATTGAAGGCGTCGATGACCCCGAGGGTGTCCAGGACGAACTGGTAAAGATTTGCCGTGAAGACGTCGACCCGCCTTTGTTTCCTTTCATAGATAGGATTGCGTTCGACAATGGCCGCCGGATCGTTGCGGTTGATATTGAAGGAAAGCGCCGCCCCTATCGGACGCGCGACGGAAGGTTCTACCTTCGTATCGGCTCTGAAAAACGCGAAGCTACCCGCGAGGAGCTTTCATCTTTGCTGGATGAGGCGCGGCCGCTTGGGTTTGAGAACATGTCCGTTCCTGGCGCCACCATTGGCGACATTGATGAGGCCCACCTCTGGAGTTTTCTACGTGAGTTCGAAGGCGATGCTTTCGACAAAGCAGGCGCGAGCGGATATCCCACCAAAGAGGTCTTTGAGCGCGATCTGCTATTAGCATCTGAGCGGGCCGGCGAAGTCATTCCTACCGTTGCCGGCCTGCTTCTGTTTGGTCGCAATGAACGTGTTGCTGAACTTCTGCCACGTTCGACAATTTCGGCTGTCCGGTTTGCCGGTGACTCGGTGCAGTCGCCCGTGGTCGAGCGAATCACGATAACTGGCCAGCTGCTGACTTTGTATGAATCCACTTTGCGTTTTGTCGGTCGATATTGTGACTTGTGGGATGTCCGCCCAAAGAGGTTTCCGGCGGCGGATGTTGATGATAGTCCAGTCGCTGCGCGCGCGAACTACCATCGCGGAGCTATCAGCGAAGCCGTTTGCAACCTGCTCATCCATCGCGATCTAGCGTTGCGCGATCAAACGACGCGGCTCCATATCTACGACCGCTCAATCGAACTTATTAACCCAAGAAGAACCGCCGGCTTCTCGCCCGTGGCGCAAAAGGCGATTCGCTATGGCGTCCCGCAGCGTTTGAACCCACAACTTGCGGCAATCTTCTCCAGCCCGGCATTTGGTGCGAAAACTCCGGCGGGTGGGTTGCCGATGCTCTTGCGCGAGAGTCGCCTCTTTGCGAATCGACGGACTGAAGTGATTGCAATCAACGATGAATTTCGACTCAGACTGCATGGCGTCTAGTTTTCGAAGCTCGGCTGTTGGGTAGGAAGTCGGAACGGTTTCCCGGCTCCGCAGTCTGATGTGGGGAAGGGCTTCACAGCCTTTCCGAAATCGCAATTTTCTTGTGCGCTACGCCCCCGGACTCCCCGACATTAGTTATCAACCGTTCAAACAAGGGGGCGTAGCCCCGGGCGATAAAGGGCGTCTGTCGGAAGGTCAAAGACTGTCAAAGACCTTCCGCACATCAGCGGGCATAGCCCGGTCTCGACGATCCGCCAGTCTTCTCATAACAGGGTCTCTCTATCCTGACTAAACGCTCTGCCCGGCTGCGTAACCTGACGCCCAGGCCCATTGGAAATTGTAACCACCAAGGTGGCCGGTAACGTCCACTACCTCGCCGATGAAATAGAGTCCCGGCACGCTTTTGACTTCCATTGTTTGCGAGGAGAGCTCCCGAGTGTCGACTCCTCCAGCTGTAACTTCCGCTTTTTTATAGCCTTCAGTTCCGGCCGGTGTTATCTCCCAGTGATTGAGCTTCTGACCGATTTCGAACAGCTGGCGAAGTGTATATCGTTTAAGTGGCAGCGACGGGAAATTAAGGGCGCACCACGCGTGAGCAAAGCGACGCGGCAGAAACTGGCTGAGAAAGTTGGCCAACTCCATTTCGCTATTTTCCTGTTCCCGCAAGAGCTCGACCGCGTTGTGATCCGGCAGAAGATTGATAGCTACGGGCATTCCCGGTAACCAGTAAGAAGAGATTTGCAAAATGGCTGGGCCACTGAGCCCGCGATGCGTGATGAGAATGTTTTCGCGGAATTCCCGGCCCTGACAACTCACTGAGGCGTCAATCGAAATGCCGCTCAAAGTTGTCAGCTCGAGTTGTGTTTGTCGGGACAAGGTGAAGGGAACTAAAGCGGGCCGCGGCTCTTGGATCTTCAGGCCAAACTGGCTAGCCAGAGCGTACCCGAAATCGGTAGCCCCGAGTGGCGGGATAGACAAACCGCCAGTTGCTACCACCAACGAATGCGAAACGAAGACCTGGCTCTGAGTTTCAACTTTGAAGAGCCAGGGCGAAGCGGGCGGTCGGCTTGCCTTGTCCCAAGCCGCTGACTCGCTGGCTGACTCCGGTGTTGCAGACCTGCTAACGATCTTCACCACTGAGCCGCATTGAATCTCAACGCCCGCAGATCGTGACTCAGATAGGAGCATTTCAATTATCCGCATGGAACTGTCATCGCAGAACAGTTGGCCGAGCTTTTTCTCATGATAGGGAATGCGGTGCTTCTCGGCGAGTGAGACGAAATCGGCGGGCGTATACCGGGCCAGGGCTGACTTACAGAAGTGTGGATTGGCCGAGATGTAATTCTCAGCAGTCGTATTCAGGTTGGTGAAATTGCACCGGCCGCCACCGGATATTGCGATCTTTTTGCCAATCCGGTCAGCATGCTCAAGCACGGAAACGCTGCGTCCACGCTTGCCTGCCTCGATCGCGCAAAAGAGTCCTGCGGCCCCGCCGCCGATTACCACCACATCTATCTCAACTGCACACAACTGCTGATAACCCTTTAGCAAACTGGAGCCGTCTTCGGTGTTTGGTCTCGTGTTGTCTTGGAGTTTTTTTTGGAGTGCGCTGACCTGTCAGCGCTTTGGTATTCGGCGACCTGTCGCCGCCGTCGCCTGTATAACCGGACAACGACTGTACCGCAGGACTACGGCGACAGGTCGCCGAATACAAAGCGGAAACAGGTTACCGCACTCCAAATGGAGGAAAGGGCAGC
>JANNJZ010000167.1:0-13616 GCA_031396065.1 Pyrinomonadaceae bacterium
AAGGTTGTGAAGCTGGCCGGCCGTGACTTACGAAACGTTTACGACTACACGTACGCGCTCGGAGAAATGAAGGCCGGGCAGGAATACGACGTTGAAGTCCTGCGTGGTGGTGAGCGGTTGAAATTTAAGATTACGCCGGCAGCGAAGAAGTAAAAACCAGTGATGAGTGATGAGTGATGAGTGATGAGCAAAGGCGGGAGACTTCGGAAAGCCATTCGCGGCTTAACTCATCACTCGTAACTCAAGACTCAGGACTCAGGACTCAGAACTCAGAACTCAGTACTCAGGACTCAGTACTCAGAACTGGTTCTTACTCATCACTCATCACTCATCACTCATCACTTTTTCTGGTCGCGATAGCTGGCTTCGCTGCCCTGGTTCCGGCAATGATCTGGGGAATTCCCGCCGGTCCCGACCTGCCAAGTCACCTCCGATTTGCCCAGCCTTTCTACAATGGTATTTCCGAGGGAACACTTCACCCAGGTTGGGGCGCGGAGGCCAATGGAGGCTTCGGCGATCCGGGAATCCGATTCTATCCTCCCGCGCTCTACTACCTGCTGACTGCCACCAGAGCAGTCTCTGGCAGTTGGTACACTTCCATCCTTCTGGGCTTTATTTTGCTCTCGATTTTGGGGGCCATTGGAACCTACTTCTGGGCCCGATGCTTTCTTCCGCGCAACCTCGCCATCGCGGCCGGCGTGCTCTACGCCTTTGTTCCCTACCATGTAAACGAATTCTATGGAGCATCGCTGCTGGCTGAATATGCCGCCGCGTCAATCGCACCGTTCGCCTTCGCTTTCGTCGTGCGAATCTGTCGAGGGCAACGCTTGCGTGATATCGCCGGGCTGGCAATGGCGTTTGCACTATTGCTGCTGACAAACCTTCCGGTCGCAGTAATAGCCTCGCTATCGCTCGGGTTCTATGCGCTGTTCAATCTCAAGCAGAGGACCTGGTGGCAAACGCTTTTGGCGCTAACCGTCTCAGGCGCTTTAGGTCTCACGGCCAGTGCTTTCTACTGGACCACGATGATCGCGGAACTTTCGTGGTTGAAAAACGCCGCCGTCGTACCTACTGCTGACCTTGTTTCATACTTTGACTATCGCAGAAACTTTGTTTTGTCACCCTTCACCCTTGGCAATACAAACTCCTGGCTGGCCGCCATGTTCACCCTGGCCACGCTCTCGATGGCCTTTGCCCCGGTCGTAATGTTTTTCTCCGCTTATCGAAAGAAGTTAGATCGCGGACTGATAGCGGTCTTCGCGCTCTTCGCAGTTTCGTTGTTTATGGCCACTGATCTCAGCCGGCCGGTATGGGCGGTAATCCCAAAGCTCAAGGAAGTTCAGTTTCCCTGGCGCTGGCTCGTAGTGTCGTCTTGTGCACTACCTATATTAACGGCTGCCAGTGTTCCATTCTGGAAAGAACAAATGCGAGGCAGGTTTCGATGGACAGCGCTGGTCGCGTTGGGCCTGGTGCTCATCTCGCTTACCTACAGTGGAGCGCGGATGCGCGATGCAAATTACCTTCCTCGTTTTGAATTTGCCTTTGCCAGTAAAGCCAGCTTTGCAAATGACAGCCTGGACTACTGGTTGCCGGTGTGGGTGAATGAACGTCCCAAAGCGATGCCCGCGGAAGTAGAAGCGCGAGACAGGGCAATTGCGATCAACTTCTGGAAACCGCAGTCGAGGGGCTTCTGGATTGGCGAGGGTCCGGCGCAGGAGGTCCGCGTCCGCACCTTCTACTATCCACATTGGGTCGCCAAAACTTCAGGAAGGATACTTAGAACCAGGGCTGCTTACGACGGCACACTATTGATTTCCATGCCGGCAGAGGAAGCATTGGTGCAATTGGAGTTTGAGGAACCTCGCCGCGCGCGGATCGCGTTTATCGTGAGTGCGACGGCATGGTTGGTATTGTTACTGGGTTTTTTATTCACGTTTCGCGGTGCGAGAGGAGACCCGAAAGTGATGAGTGATGAGTGATGAGTTAAGAAAGTGGATGGTATTCGGGGATCTACCCGTTTACTCATCACTCATTACTCATCACTCATCACTGTTTTTCTTACCAGCGTGGTTCACGTTCACCGCGGTCGCCGCCGCCACCGCGGCCACCACCACCGCCACCGCCGTAGCCACCCCGGCCGCCGCCACCACCGCCACCGCGGCCACCACGATCTTCTCTTGGCTTGGCTTCATTGACCGTTAGATTGCGGCCGCCAAAGTCTTTGCCATTGAACTGCTCTATAGCTGTCGCAGCCTCTTCCGCAGTTGCCATCTCCACGAAAGCAAATCCGCGCGAGCGTCCAGTGTCGCGATCTTCGATTACCGAAGCCGATTCAACCGAACCAGCTGAAGCAAAAGCATCACGTAGTTCCTCGGCCGTCGTGCGGAACGAGAGGTTTCCCACATAAAGTTTCGTACCCATTTCTCTTTTATCCTTTATTTCTAGCGAAGCGCGGGTAGAAACAAATCCGAGATTTCAAGCGGGGAGCTTCTTGACCTCTTCCATCGAAACGCGAACCACCCGATGCTCTTAAACTGCGAGAGCGGCTTCTAACAAGTTGACTACTGCCTAACTCTCTCCTCAGCCGAGCGCGGGTCGCTTCACGATCACGGACAGGCGCAGTCACCACAGATGCGCGAGAGCAGGGACGAATAGGGGTAAGTATGCCTCAGGCGGAGTTTGGAGTTCAAGCTTTGGCCAGTGTTCAATATATTTTTCAGGTCCGGAGGACCGGCAATTAATAGCCCCGTCCCGTGAGGGCGGGTAGACGTCGCCGTTACTCGCCTGAGCGCCGAAGGCGCGTCACGGATGGTGTCGGCCCTCCGGACCTGTGAGACTCTCATTGGCTGACATCCCCGCCCTAACGGGACGGGGCTATTAACTGTCGGTCCTTCGGACCTGAGTCAGGCCTTTGTCCTGCGTGATTGCTTGCCGGTGACTCCTTGGAATATATTGCTTCACTCCAAGTTTTCTAATCGACGAAAGGTCTAATAGGAAATATGTCCAACCCTATTCCCATTACCGTTGCGCATGGTGACGGCATCGGCCCGGAGATCATGGCGGCCACGCTCCACATACTCAAAGCAGCCGGGGCTAACCTCGAGATTGAAACCATCGACATTGGCGAAAAAGTCTACCTGGCGGGGAACACCGCCGGCATTGAACCCAGCGCCTGGGAATCCCTGCGACGCACTAAGGTTTTTCTGAAGGCGCCGATAACCACGCCCCAAGGCGGTGGCTTCAAGAGTCTCAATGTTACGGTGCGCAAGACGCTCGGTCTTTATGCCAACGTTCGTCCCTGTGTTTCGTATCACCCCTTCGTCGAAACAAAGCATCCGGTGATGGACGTGGTCATTGTTCGGGAAAACGAAGAGGACCTCTATGCCGGCATTGAGCACCGCCAGACCGAACAGGTGATGCAATGCCTGAAACTGATTTCGCGGCCGGGTTCGGAAAAGATCGTTCGCTACGCCTTTGAATACGCGCGCCGCAACAACCGCAAGAAGATTACCTGTTTCACCAAAGACAACATCATGAAGCTGACCGACGGGCTGTTTCATAAGGTGTTCGACGAAATCGCCGCCGAGTATCCGGGTATAGAAAACGAACACTGGATCGTAGACATTGGCGCCGCAAAACTTGCAGACACACCCGAGATTTTTGATGTCCTGGTAATGCCAAATCTTTACGGCGACGTACTCTCTGACGTTTCAGCGCAGATAGCCGGCTCTGTTGGTTTGGCGGGCTCTGCCAATATCGGAGAGCACGTGGCGATGTTTGAAGCGATCCATGGATCGGCCCCGCGCCGCGCGGGACAGAATCTAGCGAACCCGTCGGGCCTGCTATTGGGCGCGGTAATGATGTTGGTGCATATTGGCGAGACTGAGGTTGCCGAGCGCGTTCACAACGCGTGGCTGCGAACAATTGAGGACGGCGTGCACACCTATGATATCTACAAAGAAGGCGTCAGCAGCCAGAAGGTGGGCACGAAAGAATTTGCCGAGGCGGTGGCCGCGCGAGTTGGACAGGTGCCGCAAACTCTTAAAGTCGTGAAATACAAAGCCGCGACCGAACTGCCTCCTGTGGCAAAGGCAACGGTGGATCGACCACGCGCGAAGAAGGACCTGGTAGGGGTTGACGTTTTCCTCGACTGGACCAAAGGCACAGCCAACGATCTTGGCGATTCATTAAGCAAACTCAACGGCGACGGTACCAGGCTCGACATGATGAGCAATCGGGGCGTGAAGGTTTGGCCGGGAGGTCATGCCGAAACTTTCTGTTCGGATCACTGGCGCTGCCGTTTTCTGGCTGTCAATGAAGGGGACGGCGTTTCACATGAACAGATTATTTCACTGCTCAAACGCATAGCCGATGCCGGGTTTGATTTCATCAAAACGGAGAATCTCTACAACTTTGACGGTGAACGAGGTTACTCACTCGACCAGGGCGCGTAACTCGATTTCGGATTGCGGATTGCGGATTTCCGCTGAGGGTGTCGGACAACGCGTCCGAAAATGAAAGGGAACATGATGGCAGTGAATGACAGCGAACAGCCGATAGAGGATGAAAAAGGTCCGACCGAAAAGCTCCGCGAAGCCGAGAAGTCGGAGGCTGAACAACTAGTGTCGGGAACGGAGATACCGGGAGCACAAGACCCTGATAGCGAAGAGATCAAAGATGAGAAGGGACCCAACACGGAATAAGTTATGAGTTCTGAACCTACGCCAAACGCACCCCTCGTAGCTGTAGTCATGGGCAGCAAGTCTGATTGGGAAACTATGAGTCATGCCGATCAGACCCTAACCGATTTTTCAGTTCCGCATGAGTGCCATGTAATGTCGGCGCATCGGACTCCGCAATTAGCTTCCGAGTTTGCTTCGGCAGCGGCAGCACGGGGAATCGAAATAATCATCGCCGCAGCGGGAGGAGCCGCACACCTTGCTGGGGTTCTGGCAGCGCATACCGTTGTCCCGGTGTTAGGAGTGCCGATGAAAAGCGACGCTCTAAATGGCATGGACTCGCTCCTGGCAACCGTCCAGATGCCTGCGGGAATTCCCGTAGGCACACTCGCGATCGGCAAACCCGGCGCCATCAATGCTGCCTTGTTCGCAGTTGCCATCCTCGCGAATAGCCGGCCAGAGCTGCGGGCGAAGCTTGAAGAATTTCGCCAGCGCCAGGAACAGCAAGTACGCAGCACAACTGTTCCCTAGAGTGCTGTCTCTAAGGTTCCTATGACAATTCGAGTCGGCGATATTCGCAGGGCGGCCTGCATTAGGTCCGAAGGACCGGCGTTCAATAGCCACGTCCGTGAGGGCGTGGCTCAGGAATCTCTAAGACGATGAGCGCCGAAGGTGCGAAATAAATTACTTCCCCACCTCAACCAGTGCCGGCCCTGCGGGCCTCAGGCACTATGGACCTTGCCTCCCACGCCCTAACGGACCGGGGTCCCCGGCGGGGCAGCCCCGCTGGGGTGGCAAACGTGGCTATTAACTATCGGTCCTTCGGACCTGGGGCCGGGTCACTTCGGCCCTCAGAGTTATTAATCGAACTTTAGGGACACCGCACTAGAGTGGTTTGCAAAAAGTCTTGCTTGAAATATTCCAGCCGTTAGCGCAGAATCCCCCTCATTGTAAGGCCGCGCCCGACGAAGACTAATCTCCTAAGCCTTCGTATGTTTTCACAATTCTCCTGTCCTGCCTTACCGGAACCCCGAACTATGATCGGCGAAACTATCTCCCACTATCGGATTATCGAGCAACTAGGCGAAGGTGGAATGGGAGTGGTCTACCGTGCCAAAGACACGAATCTGGATCGTCCGGTCGCTATCAAATTTCTTACCTCCACCGCCCCGGAATATCGCGCCAGGTTCTTGCGAGAAGCCAAGGCCGTTTCTCTCTTACACCATCAGAACATCGCCACCGTATTCGATTACGGTGAAACGCCCGCAGGCCAACCTTACATTGTGATGGAACTCATCGAGGGTGAACCTCTGAGCGAAAAACTGCACGCGGGGTCGCTCCCGCTTCCGGAAGCCGTCAGGATAGTGTCTTCGATCGCTGAAGGACTTGGCGAAGCCCACTTTCGAGGAGTAGTCCATCGCGACGTCAAACCGTCAAACGTAATCATCAATGAGCGGGGACAGGTTAAGGTCGTAGATTTCGGATTGGTCAAACAGATTTACGAGGGGGCCGGAGAAGGGACGGTTGATGAGGGGAGCCCGCCCCACAACCAGACTCGCAGCGATGTAATCGTGGGCACGCCTCTTTACCTGTCACCGGAGCAGGCTACTGGGAAAACGGTCGATGGGCGCAGCGATCTATTTGCTCTCGGAGCCGTCCTTTATGAATGCATTACCGGGGAGTCGGCGTTCTCGGGTGGCAGTGTGATTGAGATCGGCGCTCAGATAATCCATGTCACACCGCCCCTGCCTTCAACGCTGAACCACCACATCCCGCCCGAGCTTGATCGAATTACCATGAAGGCGATGGAGAAACGGGTTGAGGCACGGTACCAATCGGCAGATGAATTGACCGCGGACTTGCGAACCATACTTCCCGACCTTGAGGCTGATGGCTTTCGCGCCCGCGTTCGTTCAACTCACCCACTGGCTCCCACCCGCACTCATTCTGTCAGCGCCATAACTACTCTGGCTGAAACCTTTCGTGAGCCACGACTCTCCTGGGGCACAGTTCTGATCGCTTTCCTGGTTCTTGGTTTAGCGGTTGGGGCTTTTATATGGTGGCGAAGACCGGTCGCCTACAAGCCATCGCCGGTCGCCCTTGATTTTTTTAACACCGGAACCGAAGCCCTGCGCAACGGAGAGTTTCTTCAGGCCAGCAAAGCACTCCAGGCAGCGATTAACGCTGAACCGGGGTTTGCCCTGGCCCATGCGCGGTTAGCAGAAGCTTTATTTGAACTCGACTATGCCGACAAGGCAAAGAACGAGACCCTTGTTGCGCATAGTTTAGTACCGAACCGTTCTGAGTTGCCTCCGGTTGATGCGCTTTACCTGGATGCCGTTAACGCAACGGCCACCAGAGACTTTCCCGGCGCGATTAAGGCCTATAGCGAGATTGTGCGTTTGTCGCCCGACGAGCCGTACCTTTATGTTGACCTGGGGCGCGCTTATGAGAAGAACGATGAACTAAAGCCGGCGATTCAAAGTTATGAAACGGCGATCGCCCGCGCCTCCCAGAATCCCACAGCTCATTTACGGGTGGGGATTCTTTACGGTGATCAGGTGGACTTGCCCAAGGCAATGGCAAGTTTCGAAAGAGCCCACGCCCTATTCGACACGCTCGGTAAGTTTGAAGGGCAAGCCGAGGTTGCGTTCCAGCGAGGCTATCTGTTCTACAAATCGGACAAGCCTGCTCAAGCTCGACCCTATCTGCAGCGCGCACTGGAGCTGGCAAAAACCACCGAGAGTCAGTATCAGGAAGTAAAGACGATGCTGGTGCTCGGAAACGTCGTTATTGAAGAAGGCGATCGCGCCAAAGGCCGCGAACTTATCGAGCAAGCAATTGATAAAGCTCGAACCGCCGGCATCGACCGATACGTGAAGCGTGGCCTGGTGGATCTCGGCAATACATTTCAAGTCAGCGGAGAATATCCGGAAGCGGAAACGTATTTTCGGCGATCGCTCGAACTTTCGATTAACCAAAAAGATAACCGGAACTCGGCCCGAGCACTACTCGCCCTCAGTATTGTGCTCTCCAGGCAGAGTATGATCGCTGAAGCAACCCACCACCTCGAACAAGCACTTCCCTTTTATCAGCACGCCGGATATCGGAAAGAAGCGATGCAGGCGTTCAACTTGTGGGCCCGTTTGAAATATCAGCAGGGTGACTATCCGGCTGCAATCGAGGCTTCTGAGCAGCAGTTAATACGGGCGCAACAACTAAGCGACTCCGGACAGGTGCTTTTGGCCGAGGGAGACATTGGTCTCGCCCTCTCAAGCCAGGGCAAGTACCCCGAGGCGCTGAAGCATTTTGATCAAAGTTATGAGATAGCGAAGACTCTCGAGAACGACAAAAACATCGCTTTGAGCCTCACCAATCGGGCCAATGCTTCCTGGGCCCTGGGCCGCTACGATGACGCCCACAGGGATCTCGACGAAGCTGCAAAAATTGCCGAACAGCACGAAGCCAGTAAGAACATGGCAGCCTGGTTTCATCTCGCGGGCGCCCAGATGGCTTTGAGCGAACTTGATTGGCGTCAGGCTCAAGCGAAAGCGCAAAAGACGTTGGACTTGACGGGCACCGAGCTAAGGAACATCGCCATTGAAGCCATGAGCACTCGGGGACTCGCCCGGGTGTTTGCGGGTCAAGTCCGCGAGGGAAAAGCCGATTGTGAACAGGCAGTCAAAACTGCGAAGGAAACCACGGAACCGGGACTGATGGCAAAGTCATTACTGACCCTTTCCCAGGCCTACTTACAAAGCGGTGACAGTGGTGGGGCCTTAAAGGCTTCTCTGGAGTCGCAGGAAATGTTTTCCCGCCTGGGGGTATTAGATCATGAATGGGTCGCATGGTTGATTGCCGTACGCGCGAGCGAAGGCTCAGGGGAAACTCAACAGGCGCTGAAGTTTGCTGAGCGCGCCCAAACTATCCTTGGTGGGCTACAGCAGTTATGGGGAACAGACAACTACAACTCTTATCTCAATCGTCGGGACATTCAACTCTACCGCAAGTGGCGCAGCGGAATCCCGCTGCGTAAACCCTAAACCTCCCTTTATCCTCAAAAAAGGAGCAACAACATGTCAGGTGGAAGTGGTGACATCATTATCAAAGGCGGCTCTGTCACAGTCACGTTCGACGGCGAACTTTACCCAGAAGATTCCAACGATCCCAGCAGCCATAAAAATGCTGATAGAAAGATCACCAGAGTTGTAATTACCGGGGATATTAGCTTCGACAGCGGAGATCATCCTGAAGGTTTGAGCTGCGATGTGAAAGCAACCACAGCGCAAGCTGCGAGTAAGTAGGCCGCAGGAAAGTCCGCACTAAATCGGCAACACTCAGTCGGCGCCTCCCAATTTGTCGGCTTGAGCCGAGGTGTGCCCACTGGGTTGGGCAGTGCGCCGTTATGCTGAGCGATCTCTTTGGCATGAGTGCTGAGGGCTCGGCCGCTTTCCGTGCTGTACACTCATTCGTCCGTTTAGAGAGCACACTTGTGTGCCCGCCTCGCGATACCACAGACCATGGCTGAGCTATTCCTGCAAAGGGCACACAAGTGTGCTTCCTAAACGGACCGTCGAACGAAACCATAGGCATACCGCACGGAAAACTGCAAAGCCGCCACTCATTATTCAAATACTTTTTGCAAAGCAGCACCGCGTGTTCAAGACCGCAAGGTTACGATAAGGCGCAACTCACGCTCGATTGCGTGTTAGCAATGCTATTAGCGCGACAAACAGGGCCGAGCCGATAATTGACCAGATGATCGGAAAACTGGTCGTGCCGATGCGAACGGCGAAGAGTTCAGGCAGTCCTAACTGTCGGGCCAACCACATTCCCAAAACCGCACCTACAAATCCCAGGGCAATTGAAACGAGGCAGCCACCCCGTGAAAAGCCGGTGATGGCCTGGCCCAGTGCGCCGCAAACTCCGGCAATAAGAAGCAAAACAACGATGTCGAGTATGGTCATTGAATCTCCTTAGGTAACGATTTGAGTTACAAGCAACAAACATCCACAAATTACGCCGATTACACAGATTCAGACAGGACAGCCTTGAGGAGTTGTTTACGCCCTCTCCTAATCGGTGAAATCTGCGTAATCTGTGGATATCGTTAGACTACGCTAGCCTCCGGCCAAGTGTCTTGAGTCATTTTTCGTTTCGGAAAACCTCGCCGCCCTTCATCACGAAACGCACGCGCCGCAAGGCTGAGATATCGCGCGTCGGATCGCCCTCAACCGCAATTAGATCAGCAAGCAGTCCTGATTTAACCTGGCCAATCTTATCCTCCATGTGCATCACGCGTGCGTCGATGGAAGTTGCCGAACGCAGCGCCCCGACACTAGACATGCCCCAGGCCACCATAGTTTCGAGCTCACGCGCATTGTCACCATGGGCGAAAACGCCAACGTCGCTGCCGCTGGCAATGGTCACACCCGCTTCGAGCGCCTGCCGGAAAACGACCTTCTTACGTTCGGCATTCGCGCCGGCTACTGACAGGGTTGGACAAAATGCTGTGTGGTGCTCCTTCATGAGCCGGAACAATTCAGGCGTTAGGCCGTCACCATGTTCGATCGTTTCGACGCCGGCAAGAATTGCTCGGCGCGCGCCTTCACTGCTGCCAGCATGCGCCGCCACCGGGATGCCGGCGCTCCTGGCGACCTCAACTATGAGCTTCAACTCATCCAGCGTAAACGTCGCGTGCGCAGTGCCGCCGGCGCCCCAGCGATAATCTGCATATACTTTGATCCAGTCTGCGCCCTTTCCAATCTGTTCACGGACAACCCGGGTCAGGCTGTCTATGCCGTCGGCTTCTTCAGCGCCCTGGGGCACGTTCCACTCGGAAGCGTACCCCTTTGGACCATAGCTCCCGGTGGCCACAATCGCCCGGGCAGTCACCAGCAGTCGCGGGCCGGGAATAATTCCCTGTTGTACAGCCTGCTTTAATCCAACATCTGCATAGCCTGCTCCCTCGGTGCCAAGGTCGCGGATAGTGGTGAAACCGGCTTGCAAGGTATTGCGAAGGTGATTTGTCGCCCGGGCTACGCGGAGGCTCAAGGCTTCGCGCGCCACCTGATCGTTCCAAACGGTTTCACTGTAAGGATGTAACAGCACATGAGAATGCGCGTCGATCAGTCCGGGCATCAAAGTCATCGCCGGTAAGTCGATGACTTTTGCATCTGCCGGAGCTTTGATTTCGCCCGGACGGCCCACCGCTTCGATCTTTTCGCCACGGACCAGCACCACCCAACCGTCGTGCAACTCGGCGGACTCGCCATCAAAGACGCGCCCTGGCTTGAGCAAATAGACCGTTTGCTTTGGAGTCGTCGTTTGAGTTTGCGCGGACGGGACCATCCAGGCGAAAGGCCCGACGACGGTAGCGACTAAGAGAAGCAGGAGTAGAGAACGCATTTCGATTAACCTTCCGTTTTCTCTGTGCCACCTCTGGGTTCTCCCGCGTCTCTGTGGTGGAGCAAGTCTGAGAAAGATTCACCACGGAGACACAGAGAACACTGAGGAAGCACAGAGAATACTCAACATTAGAATCCCTTGCCCGTGCGCCACTC
Source organism: Pyrinomonadaceae bacterium (assembly GCA_031396065.1). GTDB lineage: Bacteria > Acidobacteriota > Blastocatellia > Pyrinomonadales > Pyrinomonadaceae > PSRF01. Next base: position 11,243 of record JANNJZ010000167.1, read on the forward strand.
GCGCACCACCTCGGCCTGACCGCGCTTGTTGGCATCCACTTCATAATTCAGCTGACGCATTTCTTCAGTTGAGATGACGTGAGCGAGTTTCCCGAGCACTTCACTTAAGGCAGGCAACCGCGACAAGGACTCGCTTCGCACGACATAGACCGCCTCGTAAGGTGGGAAGTAGCGCCGGTCGTCTGCGAGTTGGAAAAGATCCAGGGACGCGATTCGTCCTTCGGTTGAATTGCCGGCAATCAGGTCAACCTTTCCGGAAGCAAGGGCGATATAGGTCAAGGACAGATCCATTTCTCGTGGTTGTTCAGCAAATCGCAGTCCGTACGCTTTGACAAAACCCGGATACCCGTCGGCCCGCGACATGAAATCCTGACCAAACCCAGCCCGCCATGTTCGCGCCTGGGGTATCGCATCAGAAACAGTCTTGAGCTTCATTCGTCTGGCGTCAGCTCCACGCACCAGGATCGCAAAGGTGTTGTCGAAACCCAGCGGCTCGCTGACGACGGCGTTGAACGTTTCCGCGTACTCTTTTTTCACCTGTTCATAGACCACGCGCGGATCCGTTATCGGCGGATGCTTCAGTATCGCTGTATACGACGTGCCGGTGTATTCCGGATAGAGATCGACCTTGCCTGCCAACAGTGCCTCGTGCGGCAAGTTTCCGCCTAACTCAAACTTGCGCTCAACCGTGACCCCGCGGGCCTCGAGCATCTGCGCGATGACTTCTCCAAGAATGGCAGACTCGGTGAAGTCTTTTGAACCAACGACAATGCGCATGCTGGTTGGCGCCACAGTCTCCGAATGCGAGTTGCGCCAGACTGAGTAGATGACGGCAATGCCAATGAGTGGGACCGCGACCGCTGCCAGGAGCTTCAGTCTCGAAGTCCCCGCTGATTTTCGCCGGTGCTCTATTGAGAAGTGGCTTTCAAGTAGTCCCAGCCCGAAGTCAGCGGCCAAAGCCAGCAACGCAGCGGGCGCCGCCCCGGCCAGTAAGAGATTGTTATCAAATTGCCGGATCCCGCGAAAGATGAAAACTCCCAAACCACCGGCCCCGACTGCCGCCGCAATCGTGGTCACTCCGATGGCAATCACCAACGCCACTCTAACGCCCGTGATAATGACGCTCATCGCCAGCGGCAACTCTACCTGCCAGAGAACCTGAGTTCCCGTCAGGCCCATCGCCACGGCCGCCTCGCGCACGTTGGAATCAACCCCCAGGATGCCCGTAACCGTATTGCGAATAATCGGCAGCAACGAATAAAGAACCAGGGCGACGATTGCGGTGCGCGCGCCAATGCCGCCGATGAAAGGTATCGGGATAAGGAAACCAAAAAGCGCCAGGCTGGGAATGGTCTGCATTACGTTGGCGATGCCGAGTATCGGACTACGCAGGGATTTTCGCCGGGTTAGGAGTATTCCGGTGGGTATGCCGATGGCAACAGCGATCAGGGTGGAGATGAAAACGAGCCACAAGTGTTCGCGCAGGTGCTGTAAGAGCTCAGGCCAGTTTTGCTGGAGGAAATGCCAGAAGCTCATGACCTTTCCTCCGTGGTGTGGGAGCTGGAGGAAGGAGGGCCGAGAGTCTCCAGGTAGGCTAGCGCCTGGAGATTGGTCGACTTGAGAAAGTTTTCCGGCGTTTCCAGCAGCAGTAGTTCTCCCTTATGCATCAAGCCAATGCGGGAGCCAAGCAGCAACGCCTCACGCACGTCGTGGGTGACGAAGACGGCAGTCTTTTTGAGGCGGCGGCTGATCTCATCGAACTGACGCTGCAGACTCGCCCGTGTCAGCGGGTCAAGCGCGCCGAACGGCTCATCCAACAAAAGCAGTGGCGGTTCGGCTGCCAGCGCTCGGGCAACTCCGACACGCTGTCGCTGGCCTCCTGACAGCTCGCCGGGATACCTTTCAGCAAACTCATTTGGCTCCAGGCCCACGATCGAAAGTAACTCGTCCACTCTACTTTTGATTTTGTCTTCACTCCATCTTTCGAGCACAGGTACCAGACCCACATTTCTCTCCACGGTGAAGTGGGGAAAGAGCCCGCCTTCCTGAATGACATAGCCAGTGCGTCTTCGCAAGCGTATCGGATCCCACTCGGTTGTAGCTTTGCCCTCAACCATGACCTCGCCGGAACTGGGCAAGAAGAGGCGGTTGATCAGTTTGAGCGTCGTGGTCTTTCCGCAACCAGACTCGCCGAGCAATACCAGCGTCTCTCCAGGTTGGACGGTAAAACTGAGATGGAAAATTATCGGTGAAGATGATCCGATATGAGAAAAACTAACATCGCGAAACTCGACCAGGGGCTGGCTGATGGGTTCACTCATTTGAGAACAAGTTCTAACCAATCCATGAAGAGCGGGGGCAAGCCCGCCTTCCT
>JANNJZ010000203.1:0-1854 GCA_031396065.1 Pyrinomonadaceae bacterium
CGAGGAGCAGACTACAAAGTGCTCTATGCCTTCTCGGACTTCGTCCACCCCGAGACGAACGCGGCCATCAGCGAGTACGCCGTGAACGATCTCAAAGAGGGTGAACAGATAGAAGAGCGTTTTGAGGGGGAAGACTACCGCCTGATGGTGGTGGCCAACAAGTTTCAAACCGGCTTTGACCAGCCTCTGTTGGCCGGAATGTTTCTGGACAAGCCGGTGGTTGGCCGCAATGCAGTACAGACGGTATCGCGCTTGAATCGTTGTTATGAGGGAAAGTCGGACGTAGTCGTGGTTGATTTTACCAACAATGCTAAAGAAATCCTCAAGGCGTTTGTCAAATATCGGAAGGGAACTCCCTTTGAGCCGGGTGATCCGGACGAGCAACAGTGTGTGAAGTTGCTCGCGGAGATACTGGGATTGGGTGTGTTTACCCAGGAGGATGCCGACAGCTTTGTAAAACTGCTGGCGAACGGGACTGACGCACAGGTGCAAATGGTAGTGAACGGGTTTCGTGTGCGTTTTCAGACGAGAATTGTCGACCTGGAACAGCGTAAGGCCTTCGTTTATCTGCTCAGACGTTTTGTAAAGAGCTACCATTTCCTGACCTGTTTCTTCACCTACCCGGAAGAGGTGAAGCAGTTTGCGGCTTTTGCCGAATACGTCGGCCCCCAACTCATTAAACAAGGCAGCGTATCCGAGCTGATGCAACTGATTCGGAAGACTGAAGTCGTCAAGGCGGCTGTCCAGTTCCTCGGGGAGGTCCGCACAGGCGGTACGGTGAAGCTGAAACCGAGTAAAGGTGGCAACAGTGCGGGGCCACCGCCGAAGAAAGTAACTGTGCAGGACATGATCGCGCAGATTCGCGCCTGCTTCGACATTTCGGACGAAGAGGCATTGTTGATCCGCCAGGTGACAGAGGAAAAAACGAGGGATGAGGAAATAAAAGAGACCGTGCTTGCACATCGCGATAACGTGATTTATCTGAAAGAGACCTTCAGAGACCGGGTTGACGGGATGATCCAGAATCGCTATGAAGAGCTCAGCCGTTTCAAAGAGCTTACCGATCCGAAATACACAGACCAAGGCGCAATTTTTGATATCATGGCCGTGACAGTGATCGAGCATCACTTGGCGTGCGCGGTATAGGCCAATGAACAAGCCAATGAACCAGATTCCCAAGCATGACCGCCCTCGCGAAAAATTGGTCGCCAAAGGGCCGCGTGCGCTCAGCGATCAGGAACTTCTTGCAATCCTGCTGGGCAAAGGGACACCCCGGATGGACGTGATGACGCTGGCTGCGAAAGTTGCCAGGGTTATGGATGATAAGGGGCTTGATGTGCGGGTGGAAGATTTGACGAGTTTTGAGGGAGTAGGAGAAGCCAAAGCTGCGTTGATTCTGGCGGCCATTGAGTTTGCACGGAGACGCATAAAACCCGAAGGGATTAAGATCACCACGCCGGCAGACGTGCTGCCGCTTATCCGACATTTCGCCGACCGCAAACAGGAGCACTTCCTCTCCATCACCATAAATGGTGCTAATGAAGTTCTAAATGTGCGGGTTGTCTCCATCGGCCTGGTGGACCGGACCCCGGTTCATCCGCGAGAGGTGTTTGCGGACGTGGTGGCTGATCGAGCTTCCGGCATCATCGTGGCTCACAACCATCCGGCGGGTAGCCTTGAGCCGTCTTCCTCAGACGTGGAAACTACACAGCAACTCAGGCAAGCCGGAGAGATCATAGGAATTCAGCTCCTCGATCACATCATTTTCAACCGGAACGGTTATTTTAGCTTTCTTGAGTCAGGGCGACTGTAAGGGGCAATCTGGAAGTTAGCTAAACCGGCTTCCGATCAAAA
>JANNJZ010000535.1:0-1960 GCA_031396065.1 Pyrinomonadaceae bacterium
ATTCACCACCGAGACACAGAGAACACAGAGGTTGCACAGAGAGATAATTTCAACCCAGGACACCTCTCAGAAAACCGCCCTATTGTCCGCGACCACCTTTGAGCTAGAATAGCGGCGTTACCGGTAAGTTCAATTCCCTTCACGCGCAGTCCTTGAAACGACTGCGTTTTTTCAGATGTAACGCAAACTGTTTAGTTTGCGTGGCGGTGCCAAGGAGGCTTCCGGCGGATCAAGATCGCAAACTAGCCGTTTGCCTAACACTTCATGACCGACGAGCTAAAACAGCCAACTAAGAAGAAGCGCGAAGAAGCACTGCCGGAGCGCCTGTTGCGGCGTGTCCTCGAGAGCATGGGCGACGTTGTCGATCGCAAGTTTGGACGCACCGTCGAGCCCAAGCATGGCCTGACTACGTCTCAGCTGATCGAGCGAATGAAGAAGTTGATCGACGAACGGGTGCGCGACGAAGGACGCAAGGGCCGCATCGCCCCGCATCACCTGAAGCTCAAAATCGAATGGGGCACCCACTCCGAAGCGCCTCCGGAGATCATCAAAGATCTCGAGCATGAGATTCTGGCCGCTGCGTTAGACCATATCAACGATCATCGATACCGCACGCTCGCGCCGGCTTCGGTTGAAACCGAGGTGGATATTTTTACAACCGGTATCTCGGTGGATGCTACGTTTGGGGAATTTGAGAAAGAACTAAAGGCAGCCGATGAGGCCAACCGCGAGAAGTTGGTCGCTCCGAAGCAGAGTCCGTTTGAGAAGGTGCCGGATGTTCGGCTAATCGCCAGGGTCACCATGCGTAACGAGGTTCACGAGGTGCCGCTGGTCTTTAAGCCAGGAGGCAAGCGCATGAGTGTGGGACGCGTGTCTGACAACGAGCTGACGTTGAACGACGCGAGTGTGTCGAAGATTCATGCTGCGCTTACGATGAATCAACAGGGCACTCTCCTCGTGGCCGACACGGGATCGACAAATGGAACTTTTATAAATGGCCGTCGCATTGCTTACGGTGAAGCGCGCCAGATTGACGACCTGGATGTGGTCGGGTTTGGCGATGTAGAAGTCAGGTTCAGCAAGAATGAATAACCTTGAGATACGCTGAAAGCGTTAGGGACCAGTCACTGAGATCGCCTCGCGCTTTGGGACAGATCGTCCAGGTCAGGTGCTGTTAATCTTCGTATGTCACTTTTTCTTTTCCTGCAGTCAGCAACACCTACGCCCGCGCAGGCCGTCGTCAACGTCCCTGAGCGGATGCCGGCGCTAGTCACTCTGATCTACCTCGGCGGATTCCTGCTGATCATCCTACTGTTGCTGGTCTCATTGTTCAGAAATCGTCGCCGTGGCCTGTCGTCTGCGATCACAGCAGCGGCGGATCTTCCTCCAGAGGTCAGGAAAAGGATGGGCTCAACGTCGACCAACCGAGGGCTGAGGGCTCTGCGTTGGTTCTTCGTGCTGCTATGTTTCGGCATCTTCGGGTTTCACGTTTATTGGAGCCACTACGCGCAGGACCGGAACGAAAAGTTTCAGGAGTTAAGTTACAAAGACCTTCGCAATCGACGCCTTTCGGAATCCACCTTGCGCGGATGGATATTGGATCGCAGCGGCAAACTCGAAAGCGCATTGGCCCTCTATAAGCGAGATGCCAGCGGGAATATCACCCGCGAGTATCCCATGGACATGGCCATGGCCCACATTTTTGGATCGGACCGCGGCGATCCGGGCCTTGAGCGCGCGCTCTTCGGGGTGCAAAGCGGAGCCTTGCCGGAAGCTTTGGAGGTGGTGAAAGGAAAGGCCGTCGAGTTCAAGGGCAACAAAGACGTGCGTTTGACGATCGATCGCGAGTTGCAACAGGCCGCGGTCGATCAGTTGAAAGGAAAGCATGGTGCGATAGTAGTGTTGAACCCGCAAACCGGTGAGGTCCTGGCACTCTACAGCGAGCCCTCCTACAGTCTCA
>JANNJZ010000210.1:0-3400 GCA_031396065.1 Pyrinomonadaceae bacterium
AACGGAGCTAAATGTTAAGGGCGAGGTGGAGATTCTCGGGGTAAGGAAGGCGGGCTTGCCCCCGCTCTTGTTTGGGCATTGCACTTGTACTCTAGAGAGCGTAGCTACAGATTGAGAGTGTAAAAAGCGAGAGGTTGAAAACGGGGGCAAGCCCGCCTTCCCGACCCCGAGATGCCGACTGGTACCTTTGGACTGACCGCCAACTTTCACCTCACAGATCTTCTATAGATCCGATAGCCCCAGGCATCGAGCGCTATGACAGGCAGGCCCGCTGTGCGCTTCGCGCTGGTCTGTTCTGGGTTGAAAACGTCGGGCGGTAGCGGCGCTCCAACATCAGGTGTGACATCCACATAGCCAGCCGTGCCAGCAGCTTCAACCGAACCAAAGAACGGTCGACTCGAAAAATTCACGGCCACCAAAATTTCTTCATCCGGCGTGCGCCGCAGGTAAGTGACCACCCGTGACTCATCAGAATTTCTCAGCCACTCAACCGAGCCCAACCTAAGGGCATTGCTCGACCGCCTCAAGGCCATTACTTGTTTGTAGAACCTGGGAAACTCCGGACGCCGTACCGCGATGGGCCAAAACACCGGCAGCTTTTCAAACAACGCCGGCGCCCCTGATTCGGTCGTATCGCCAACTTCCATTCCGTTGTACAACAGCGGCACGCCGTCGAGCGTAAACATCATTGCGGAGGCGGCGAGCGCAGCCGGTTCGCCAAAACGCGCGATTGCCCGCCGCTCATCGTGATTGTCCGAGAACCTCAAGTGCAAGGAATTGCGCGGCCAGGACTTTGACTCCTTCTCCCATTCCTCGCGCAACTCCGTCGCCCGACTGCGCCCCTGCAAGACGTTGGTCAAGGCGCTATGCAAAGGCCACGAGTAATCAAAATCAAAGGCCTTAAGCAACAACTCCGGTTTGTGCCCTTCGGCCAGCATGACGATGTCGGGTTTGATTTTGTCCAACTCGGCGCGGGCGGCCTCCCAGAAGTCAGTCGGCACTTCTTCGGCGACATCGCAACGAAAGCCATCAAGATCGAAGTCGCGGATCCAATACTTCAACATGTCGGTCATGTAGCGTCGCAACTCCGGGCTCCCATAATTCAGCTCGGCAACGTCGCTCCAATCGTGTGGGTAGGTGATCTTGCCATTGGCGTCGCGTTCGTAAAACTCCGGGTTCTTCATCATGACGTTGTCCCACGAAGTGTGGTTGGCCACGATGTCGATGATCACCTTCATGCCACGCCGGTGAGCTTCGGTAATTAGCTTCTTGAAGTCTTCTTTAGTTCCATAGTCAGGATTGATGCCGTAGTAGTCGCGGACGGCGTAGGGACTGCCGATAGTTCCCTTCTTCTTTTCCTGGCCGATGGGATGAATGGGCATCAGCCATAGGATATTCACGCCGAGCGACTTCAAGTCGTCCAGCCGCGCGGTGATGCCGTTGAAGTCTCCCTGCTGCGAGAATGCGCGTGGATAGATTTCATAAACCACGCCATCGCGCACCCAGGCGCGTGTCGGCCGGGCCGACTCTTTTGCCACGTCGCGCGTTGCTTGCTGGGCGGAGCCTCGATAAGAACCTGATACGAGGACAAGTACTATGCCCAGGGAAACCAGCTGAAGCGATTTGATTATCGACTTATGGCACATAGATACGGCTCCTCTTTGTCCGCTTACGGTTCACAGTTTACTCGGAGCTAAGGTGCGCGGCTCGGCCGCCTTCCGTGCGGTAAGGCTGCGCCTTACCGACAAGCTCGCACTGGCCATGAGGCTGCGCCTCCGCGCGCGTGGCAGAGGCATAGCCTCAAATATAAATAGATGCGTATCGGTAAGGCAGAGCCTTTCCGCACGGAAGGCGGCCAAGCCGCTCCTTAATCCTGAAACAGAGACCGTCACTCTTTATCAATCAACCCTGTGCTCGGCACCGGCTGCACGCCCTCCGCCGGGATCATTGGCTCATATTGATCAGCGGCGATGACCGCATCCTCCGGGACATCAAGGTCAGCCACGTCGCGAACCCGCGTGACCAGCAACGCCGCGACCAGCATGAAGCAGCCGCCCACTATAACCACGTAAAGCGGACTGCGCGGGTTATTCGCGCCGAAGATGCCGCGGATGAGTGGGCCAAACGTCAGCGCTTGTATGATCTCCGGGAGCACGATGAAGAAATTGAAGACCCCCATATAAACGCCCATCCGAGCCGCGGGCAGCGCACCCGAGAGAATGGCATACGGCATCGAGAGGATCGACGCCCAGGCGATGCCGACTCCTATCATCGAGACCACCAGCATCCACGGGCTACTAATGAAGTAGATCGACAAGAGGCCGATCGCGCCGCAGATCAAGCAGAGTGCGTGGACGGTCTTGCGGCTCGTTGCCTTGGCCAACTTTGGCAACAGGAAGGCCACCGCGAAGCAGGTGATATTCATGAACGACATCGCAAAACCGCCCCACTCAACCCCGTGCGTATATGCCTCAGACTGCGGATCTACAGCGCCAAAGACGTGACGCGCCACCGCCGGCACGTAGAACAACCACATGCAGAAGAGTCCCAGCCAGGTAAAGATTTGCACCGGCGCCAGCTGCCGCATCGTCAGCGGCATCTCGCGAATCGCCGTCATGATTTCTGCTAGTCCTGCCCCCACGCCCCTCTTCTCACGACGCATTCGCTCGAAGGCTTCCATATCTTCGGGTGGATATTCTTTGGTAGTAAATACCGTCCAGAGCACAGCCAATAAAAACGCCACGGCGCCTAATTGAAAGGCGTACTTTAGAGTAAGGGGGATGCCGCTCTCCGTGTTGCCAACAACGCCAAAGCGACGAAATATCAGAGGGAGCCAACCCGCAAACGTCGCTCCCAGTCCGATGAAGAACGACTGCATGACAAAGCCGGTCGTGCGTTGGTCAGCGTTAAGCTTATCTGCCACAAAGGCACGAAACGGCTCCATCGTGATATTGATGCTGGCATCCAAAATCCAGAGCAGTCCCGCGGCCATCCACAAACTGGAAGACGTCGGCATGAAGAAGAGCGCGACGCTGGCGAGGATGGCGCCAATAAGAAAGTATGGACGCCGCCGGCCCAGACGTCCCCACGTGCGATCACTCATCGACCCGATGATCGGTTGGACAATCAATCCAGTCAGCGGCGCGGCCAGCCAGAGGAGTGGCAATTGATCTGGATTGGCCCCCAGCTTTTCATAGATGCCGCTCATGTTGCCGAGCTGGAGTCCCCAGCCAAACTGGATGCCGAGGAACCCAAAACTCATGTTCCAGATTTGCCAGAAACTCAAACGTGGCTTTTGCATTGCTGTTCCTCCGTTTAGCTAAGCATAAACCTTTGCCTTTCCGCGTTAGCGGACGACTGATAATAGCCCAGCAGTTCACTGCTGGGATAAAGAACTAAA